>CAZHWB010000089.1:0-13587 GCA_964536105.1 uncultured Aquificales bacterium
GACTCCTTTTCTGACGGAGGGGAGTTTTTACATGTTGAAAAAGCGGTTGAACAGGCTGCAAAAATGCTTGACCACGGGGCAGATATTATAGATGTAGGGGGAGAATCAACAAGACCAGGGGCAACCCCTGTTCCTGCTGAAGAGGAAATAAAACGGGTTATACCTGTTATAAAAGCATTAAGAAAAGAATTAGGAGACAAATTTTTTATATCTATAGATACATATAAGGGGGATGTGGCAAAAGCTGCTGTAGAAGAAGGGGCTGACATAATCAACGACATTAGCGGAATGAGTTTTGACCCTAAGATGGCTGATGTTGTCGCCCAGATGGACTGCCCTATCATTATAAACCACATAAAAGGAACCCCCCAAAATATGCAGAAAAATGTGTATTACGATGATGTTGTACAGGAAATTATTTTATTTCTGGAAAATCAAATATCTTACGGAATAAAAAAAGGAATAAGAAAAGATAGATTTATTATTGATCCAGGAATAGGATTTGGAAAACTTGTAGAACACAATATAGAAATCTTAAAAAGACTCAAGGAGTTAAGGGTTCTTGGATTTCCAATTTTAATTGGAATTTCAAGAAAATCATTTATAGGGGCAGTTTTAAAAAATCTCTTAGGAAGAGAAGATGTTCCACCGAAAGAAAGATTATCTGGAAGCCTTGCAGCTACAGCTGTAGCTGTTTTAAATGGTGCCCATATTATAAGAACCCATGACGTTAAGGAAACTGTAGAGTTTTTAACAATGCTAGATACAATAAGAGGATACAGGCTTGTTTGAAAACTTCCAGTGGATACTTGATGTAATACAGTCTATAAGATGGAATGATATATTAGATATCCTTATAGTTTCTACAATCATATACTACCTTCTTAAGTTCCTGATAGGAACTAGAGGCTGGCAGATACTTATAGGTATATTTCTTATCCTGTCAGTCTGGCTAATTGCAAGGGTTTTAGAACTTAGAACCGTCCAGTGGATATTTGATAACCTCTGGAGTGTAGGTATATTTCTTATTATTGTTCTTTTTCAACCAGAACTAAGGAGAGGTCTGGCTAAACTCGGGGAAACAGGAATTTTCAGAAGCCTGTTTTTATCCCGTAAAAAAGCCGTAGATGAAGTTATCAGGGCTGCCACATTTCTGGCAGAAAGAAAAATAGGAGCATTAATTGTTTTTGAGAGAACTATAGACCTTGATAACTACACAGAAGGCTGTGTAAAAATAAACGGAGATATATCTATTGAGCTCTTGATTTCCATATTTATACCACAGACCCCCCTCCATGATGGAGCAGTTATTATAAGGGATCAAAAAGTAGCAATGGCAAGATGTTTTTTACCATTAACGATAAATCCAAATATCCCTAAAAATATAGGAACAAGACACAGGGCGGGAATAGGAATATCTGAGGAAACAGATGCAGTAGCTTTAATTGTTTCTGAAGAAAGGGGGGAAATTTCCCTGGCTGTAGATGGAAAGCTCTACAGAGACCTGGATTCGCTTTCTTTAAAGAAAAAACTTATGGATCTCCTTGAAGTTAGCCCTACAACAAGATATGAAAGATTAAGGAAAAAATTAAATAAATTTTTAGATAAATTCAGGTTTGGAAAATGAAAAAGTTATTTAGTAAGCTGTTTTCAAACTTACCTTTAAAACTTCTATCCCTTATGGTTGCTTTTTTACTGTGGCTGAATATAACAAGTATGCAAAAAAGCAAAATAGAGTTTTATACCCCTGTAGAAATAAGGAACGTTCCAGAAAAAATAGTAATAACAAAAATAAAACCAGATAAAGTTCTTGTTGTGGTTGAAGGCTACAAGGGAACTTTATCAAATCTGGATATATCCGAGATAAGAGCCTACGTTGATGGAAAAAACCTCAAACCTGGAAACAACGTTTTAAAGGTCCACGTTCAGACAATCTCAGGTTTAAAACTTGTTGATGTTAGACCCCAGACGGTTATTGTTAAAGCTGCTGAAGGAGCAAAAAAAAGGGAGCAGTAAAACTCCCAGAAAACTGCGGAAGAAGAGGCTGCCTGTTTGGGTAAGATGGAACGTAAAGCAGGCTCTCCCTAGTTAGCATTTACTAACTTTAATTATAGAAACTAAATCTAAAAAAATCAATTGTGATAATATATTGAAAAATTTGTATTGGAGGTTGTAATGCAAGGCGGTGGAATGGAAAGTCTTATAAGTGCTTTTATATGGATGATTCTCCTTATAGCTATCTTTTATTTTCTCTTATACAGACCCCAACAGCAACAGAGAAAAAAACATGAAGAATTCCTGAAAAATCTCAAAAAAGGAGATAAGGTTGTAACCTCTGGAGGTATTATAGGTGAAGTTAAGCAGATAACAGACAAAACAGTAACCTTAAAGGTGTCTGAAGGAACAATGATAAAATTCCTGAAAACAGCAATAGCAAACTATTATCAGGAAGAGGAAAACAAAGAAAGCAAGGAATAATCAAATGGAAAGGCTTGTAGAAAAAGCTGAAACATTAATGGAGGCTCTTCCGTATATAACAAAATTTAGAGGAAAAACATTTGTTATAAAGTACGGCGGAAATGCAATGGCAAAGGCTGATCTAAAGGCTGCCTTTGCCCAGGATATTCTTCTCCTTAAGTACATAGGCATCAATCCTGTTATTGTTCACGGTGGAGGTCCCCAGATAGGGGAAGTTTTAAAAAGAATGGGACTTGAAAGCAAGTTTGTTGGCGGACTGCGGATAACAGATAAGGAAACAATGGATGTTGTAGAAATGGTTTTAGGCGGTCTTGTTAATAAGAATATCGTCATGCTTATTAACAAGTATGCAGGGGGACATATCAGGGCTGTTGGTCTAACAGGAAAGGATGGCGGACTAATAAAGGCAAAAAAGCTTGATGTAGAAGAATATTTCAAAAAAATAGGAGATTTTGTTCCTACAGAACTTTTAGATTTAGGACATGTAGGGGAAGTTGAATACATAGATACCCAGATACTAAAACACCTTGAAGAGGATAACTATATTCCAGTAGTTGCTCCAATTGGATTTGATAGGGAAGGAAATGCTTATAATATAAATGCTGATTTTGTGGCTTCTGCAATAGCAGGGGCTTTGAAAGCTGAGAAGGTTCTTTTTCTTACAGATATTGAAGGATTAAAAGATCAGGAAGGAAAAACTGTATCATCTATAACAGTTCCCCAAATAGAAGATATGATACAAAAAGGTATTATAAAAGGAGGAATGATACCTAAAGTAAAAGCCTGTGTAGAGGCTTTACAGCAGGGAGTAAAAAAAGCACATATATTAGATGGGAGAGTGCCCCACTGTGTTTTACTGGAAATATTCACAACACAGGGGATAGGCACTGAGATTACTATGTGAAGCGGATAGAAACTTGAAAATAGGTGATGCTTTAAAGAAGGCTTCCCAGATTTTAAAAAAGGCTGGAATAGATACGCCTATTACAGACAGCCAGTTGATTTTATCTTTTTTACTGAAAAAACCAAGATGGAAGCTCATTACAGACAGGGAAGAAAACCTTCCAGAGGATATTCAGATTCAGTATTTTTTACTGATTAAAAAAAGAGCTGAAGGGTTCCCTGTTGCCTATATAACAGGAAAAAAACATTTCTTTGGACTTGAATTTGAAGTTGAAGAGGGTGTTTTAGTTCCAAGACCAGAGACAGAAATCCTTGTAGAAGAAGTATTAAAAAGAATACCAAAACACAAACGCACCCACGGTTTAGAAATAGGGGTTGGTTCTGGGATTATCGCTGTATCCCTCTTAAAAAACAGGGAAAAGCTACTTATGACCGGTGTAGATATATCAGATAAAGCTCTGCAGATATCAACAAGAAATGCCATAAAACATAAGGTAATAGACAGATTCTTTATAAAAAAAAGCAACCTGTTTGAAAATATACCTGAAAATCAAAAATTTGATTTTATCGTTTCAAATCCCCCCTACATATCAGAAGAAGAATTTAAAAACCTCCCAGGGGAGGTAAAGAAGGAACCAAAAGAAGCTTTACTGGCAGGTAAAGAAGGTATAGAGTTTTACGAAAAGATTGTGAAAGAAGGTGTAAGATTTTTAAAAAGTAAAGGGTTTTTCGCCTTTGAAATAGGTCATACACAGGGAGAAAAAGTAAAAAAAATCCTGGAAAAAGAGGGATTTAAAGTAAAACTGGTAAAAGATTTACAAGAATTAGATAGAGTAATAATAGGAGAAAAAAATGATTAAAAAAGGGCTTGAGCTTGTAGAATTTTTAGAAATTGAGGGCGGACACAGATTATCAGGAACAATAGAAGTTTCCGGCGCTAAAAACGCTGCCCTTCCAAATATGGCGGCAACTATTTTAACAGAAGAGGAAGTTATCCTTGAAAATCTTCCTATGCTTTTAGATGTTTTCACAATGAAGGACCTTTTAAGGTATATAGGTTTTAGTGTTGAAAAGAAAGAGGAAGGGGTTTATTCCTTTAAGCAAAGCACCGTTAACTCCCTTGTTGCCCCCTACGACCTTGTTAGCAAGATGAGAGCTTCAATACTTGTTCTTGGTCCTATGCTCTCAAGATTTAAATATGCAAAAGTTGCCCTACCGGGGGGGTGTTCAATAGGGACAAGACCGGTAGATCTGCATCTTAAAGCTTTAGAAAAAATGGGAGCAGATATAAAGGTAGAACACGGTTATATAATAGCCAGGGCCTATAATGGTTTGAAAGGGACTTACATAAATTTTGAAAAAATAACAGTAACAGGAACAGAAAATATAATGATGGCTGCTGTTCTTGCAGAAGGAAAAACAGTAATAAATAACGCAGCCAGGGAACCAGAGGTGGTTGATCTTGCGAAAATGCTGAAAAAAATGGGAGCAGATATACAGGGGGAAGGAACTTCAACGATTGTTATAAACGGCGTTAAAAAATTAAAGGGGACAGTTCACAGGATAATACCAGATAGAATAGAGGCAGGAACATTTGCGGTTTTATCTGCCCTTTTTGATGGAAACATAATAATAAAGAATTATCCAAACCAGTATTTAGAGTATGTCAATGAAGTGTTTAAGAAGATTGGTATCCATATAATACCTATAGGTAACGGCGAAGTAATCGTTAAAAAAGAGGAAAACTTAAGACCTGTTTCTATTGAGACAAAAGAATACCCATTCTTCCCAACAGACCTACAGGCACAATTTATGACTCTACTGTCAATAGTTAGAGGAACTTCTAAAATCACTGAAAATATCTTTGAAAACAGATTTATGCATGTTCCAGAGCTAAAAAGATTAGGTGCCGATATAAAGGTAGAAAATAGAACAGCTATTATAAATGGTGTAGATAGATTATCAGGGGCCGAGGTAAAGGCAACTGACCTGAGGGCAAGTGCTGCAATGGTTCTTGCCGGTCTCATAGCAGAGGGAAAGACCCGTATATACAACATATACCATCTTGATAGGGGATATGAGAATATAGACCTTAAACTGAAAAAACTGGGAGCCAAAATTTACAGAGGTGTTGTAGAGAAAGAGCTTTAAAGCTTTCTTTCTCTTTTCTTTTTTCTCATTGCAATAATATCAGTATATATTATAATATTACAATCATAATATTCTAATATCTTAAAGGGTGTTACCATGGATTACGAAACAATTGACAACGAAAAATGGCAAGATGAAGAATTTTTGGAGGAAAATGCAGATCTATTAAAAGCACTGGCCCACCCTAGCAGATTAAAAATAATAGGTTTTTTAAGTAGCGGAAAAAAATGTGTAAAGCACATCTGGGAAGCTCTTGACCTTCCACAACCTAACGTATCTCAACACTTGTCTGTCCTGAGGAATAAAGGTATACTAGGTTATAAAAGAGAAGGTTCTATAGTCTGCTACTATATTAAAAATAAAAAAGCATTGGAAATATATAAGCTATTATTAAAGGAGGATAAATAACATGGCTGGAAAGGTATGTATAGTAAATGAGCAAAACTGGGAGCAGGAAGTATTAAATTCTGATATTCCGGTTCTTGTTGATTTCTGGGCACCATGGTGTGGACCTTGTAGATTAATCGCACCTATTATAGAGGAGCTTGCAGAAGAATTAGAAGGAAAGGCTAAAATATGCAAGCTCAATACAGATGAAAATCCAAATATAGCTATGAGATATGGAATCAGAGCTATCCCAACAATAATGGTTTTCAAAAATGGACAGGTTGTTGATACAAAGGTAGGTGTTCAACCAAAAGAAGTATTAAAAAGCTTACTTGTTTAAGGTGAATAATTGACAGTAGAAATACATCCTACAGCAATAGTTTCACCAAAAGCAAAAATCGGGGTCAATGTAAAAATTGGCCCCTTTTCTATTATTGAGGACCACGTGGAAATAGGGGATAACACAGAGATATCCTCTAATGTAAAAATCAAAGATTTCACATCAATAGGTTCAGATTGCAAAATCTACGAAGGGGCTGTTATTGGAAATATACCCCAGCATCTAGGATTTAAAGGGGAAGAAACATACGTAAAAATAGGAAACAATGTAACAATAAGGGAATACTGTACAATCCATCGGGGCACGTCCTTTGATGATGGAATAACAAAAATAGATGATAATACGTATCTTATGGCCTATGTTCACATAGCCCACGACTGTAAAGTTGGACACGATACAATACTGGCAAATGCAGTAACCCTTGCAGGACACGTAAAAATAGGAAATTACGTTTTTGTAGGCGGTTTAACCCCTATACATCAGTTTTGCAGAATTGGTGATTATGCTATGGTAGGGGGAGCTTCTGCTGTAGATAAAGACGTTCCACCTTTCACAAGGGCTTCAAAAAACCACGTTTTGCTGTATGGACTGAATTTAGTAGGGCTAAAAAGAAGAGGATTTAAACCTGAACAGATAAAACTCATAAAAGAGGCGTATAGAATTCTATTTAGAAAATCCCCTACACTGTCTGAAGGCATAAAAGAGGTAGAGGAAAAACTACCGCTAACGCCAGAAATAAAACTTTTACTTGATTTTGTTAAAACAACAAAAAGGGGTATAGCTCCAGAGGCATCAAAAAGAGGATGAATAAAATAGGATTAATTGCCGGAGCAGGGGAATTACCTGTAACATTTGCCAGAGAAGTCTCTAAACTAAACCACCCAATAACGGTATTTGCGGTAAAAAATGTAGCGGATAAATCTTTAGAAAGATATGCCCCTGTAAAGTGGGTTCATTTCGGTGAAGCCCAGAAGCTTATAGATTTAATGAAAGAGGAAGATGTTAAAGATGTTGTTATGCTTGGTAAAATTGAGCATTATTCCCTTATCTTCTCATTCCACAAACTAGATAAACGGGCAAAACAGTTTTTTTCTTCATTAAAAGATAAAAGGGCAAAGTCTATACTTGAAGCTGTCATAAGGGAACTTGAAAAGGAAGGATTTTCCTTTATTGATCCATCTCCGTATTTATCCCCCCTCCTTGTTGGGGAAGGTGTAATAGGAAATTTAGAACCTGATGAAAAAGCTTTAAAGGATGCCGAGTTTGGTTTAAGCATAGCAAAGGAAATAGCCCAGCTTGATATAGGACAGACGGTTGTTGTAAAAGATGGAATTGTTATAGCTGTAGAAGGAATAGAAGGAACAGACAGATGTATTATAAGAGGAGGGGAACTTGGTGGAGAAGGTACTGTTGTATGTAAAGTAGCAAGAAGAAATCAGGATATGAGGTATGATGTTCCTGTAATTGGACCAAAAACATTAAAAAGTATGAAAAAAGCTAAAGCAAAGATGTTAGCTGTGGAAGCGGGAAAAACATTCCTACTTGAGAAGGAAAAATTTATAAAAATGGCAGACAAGTACGGTATTGCTGTTTGCGGTTTTAAATTGTAGAATATTCGTATATTATAATAATATAAAAGACAATGCATAAACTTTGTGCAAAAAATTATTTACATTTTTAAAATTTTACTATATTTTTTAATTCTGCCTTTGAATACCTTTAAGGAGGATTGATGGATTGATAGGATTTGGACCACATTTAATGGTTGATGGTTATGAAGGAAACTATGATGTTTTAGCAAGTGTGGAAGCAGTAACAGAGTTTTTAGACATGCTTCCAAAAGAGATAGGAATGACAAAAATAATGCCTCCATATGTATTTAAGTATGATGGTGGAGATAAACCTGAAGATTGGGGAGTATCAGGATTTGTAATTATCGCAGAAAGTCATATCAGTATCCACACATTTCCAGAAAAAGGATACTTTTCTATAGATATATTTTCCTGTAAAGAGTTTGATATGGACAAGGCCCTTGACATTATCAAGGAATACTTTGGAACAGAAAAATTAGAAATCAGAACAACAAACAGAGGAACGGAGTTTCCAAGGGATATTGGGATTGCAGCTTCTATAACAAACGCCCAAAGAAATAGACTTTTATAAAAATTTACCTGCCGTCAGGCAGGTTTTTTCTTTTCTCTGCCTCTTCTTTTGCTATTTTATCGCACATCTCATTTTCTTTATGTCCCGAATGGGCTTTTATCCATATAGGTTTTACTTTATGTATTTTCAAAAGTTTGCTTATTTCCTCCCACATTTCCCTGTGGGATACAGGTTTTTTAGAGGCTGTTTTCCAGTTATTCTTTTCCCATATTTTTATCCATTCTGATACTGCTTGAGCAATATATTTAGAGTCTGTATAAAGTTCAACTTCGCAGGGTTCTTTCAAAGCTTTAAGCCCCTCTAAAACAGCCTTTAGCTCCATTTCATTATTGGTGGTTTCTTTTTTACCGCCTTTTAGAATCTTTTCAAACCTGTTGTACCTCAGTATGGCACACCAACCACCTGGCCCTGGATTTCCAAGGGAAGATCCATCTGTAAAAATCTGGACTTTCTTCATTGATCCTGATTTTCCTTTTCTTCCTTTGCTATATATTTTTTTGCATCTTTATACATGTTATAAAATCCAGCGATTATACCTAAAAAGAAAAATATGATTGTAAGCCACGGGGAAGAATTAAAGTATTTATCAAGCATATACCCTATAAAAGTCCCAACGATAATACCAGAGACCAGATGGAGGCCTATACTTCCTACAGAAAAGCTTTCATTTAAAGAAAATTTTGATCTGTTTTTTTTCATTTAAGACCTAAAACATCCATCATATCATATAGGCCAGGCTCTTTGTCCTTAACCCACTTTGCAGCTTCAACAGCCCCTTTGGCAAATATATCCCTTGAACCTGCCTTATGGGTAAGTTCTATTCTTTCACCTAAACCTGCAAATATGACAGTATGTTCACCTACAACATCTCCACCCCTTAAGGCAAAAACGGCAATCTCATCAGAAGGTCTTCCTTCAGGGTATATTCCTTCTCTTCCATAAACAACCTTCTGAATACCTGTTTCTTTTTTGAGAATATCAACAAGTTTAACAGCTGTTCCTGATGGGGCATCTTTTTTATATCTGTGGTGCATTTCAATCAGTTCTATATCAAACCCCTTATCTTTAAGAGCCTTAGCAGCCTCCTGTACAAGTTTAAACAGAAGGTTTACCCCTATACTCATATTTGGGGCTAAAACGATGGGAATATCCTGTGAAAGTTCTTCTATTTCCTTCAGCTCTTCCTCAGAAAAACCTGTTGTTCCTATAACCATAGCTTTTTTATTTTTATCGGCAGCGGCAAGTCTAACATGTCCCAACACAGCTTCAGTATTACCGGCAAAGTCAATAATTACATCTCCCCTATCTATAATTTTTCCTAAATCTGAAACAATGGGAGCATCAATGTTTTCTCCTATAACCTCTCCTACTTTCTCGTGGAAATGAACACAATCAGGGCTTTCTAGCCCTCCCACTATTTCTACATCTGGGTCAGCATAGGCAAGTTCTGTTATTTTCTTTCCCATCCGACCCATAATACCTGAGATGATAACCTTAACCATATTTACTTATTTTCCTCCTGGGAAAATATAACATCTGCAAGCTGATTTAATGCATCATTAACCTGATCTGGTGGGACTACAAAGGGAGCTATTGCAATCTCTACATCTTCAACAAAGATTGTTTTTTTTAAAAGTTCCTGAAGTTGCTCTAGCTCTTCAGGTGTTACATTCTCCCTGAAAACCTCAGAGATATCTTTGTCTGTTACAAAGAAACCTACCAGAGCAAACGGGTAGGCTTTAGTTTCTTCATTGGCCATAAGTTTGGCTCCTTTATTAAAATTATTCTTTTCCCATTTGATACATTATTGTTCCCCAGAGAACCAGAAGCATTGCAAGCATTAGAACCAGTAAAATTTTCTCAGCTATAGGAACTCCTCCAAAAGTCATTTCCATGACTGATACCTCCGTATATATTCTTTTAATAAACACTTATATAAATACTAAATTGATTTTAAGAAAAAAGCAAATACTAACATTACAGGGTCTTACTTATATAGTAAAAACCTTCCATAGTTAACTTTCTATTGAGGATATATCCTTCCCTTAATCCTTTAGATATAAACTCGGAAGCTCCTCCAGTAATGACCACCTTAAAGGCGGTTTTGTAAAAGCCTTCTATCCTGTCTATAACTCCATCTATCAGGGAAGCGTAGCCCCAGTATATCCCTGCATTTATACTTTCTTCTGTTGTCTTCCCTACAATATAATCTGGCTCGTACATGTTTATTTTTGGAAGTTTTGCAGTTTTAGAAAATAAGCATTCTATACTGCTTTCCATCCCTGGAAATATAAGTCCACCTTCATATTCCCCTTTATCATTAATAACATCAAATGTTATTGCTGTCCCTAAATCAACAACAACAATAGGAGGTTTTATTTTTCTTATGGCAGAGTAGGCATTTAATAATCTATCAACTCCCACTTCTTCAGGTCTTTTATACTTATTTTTTATTGGTATTTCCACTTCCTTTCCTAAAAAGAGAACCTTCTTCTCAAAAATCTCCTTAAAGACATCAGCTATTTTATTTTCTATTTGGGGAACTACAGATGATATAAGAATATGCCTTACATCATTCTTAAATATGTTTTCCATCCTCAAAAGGGAAGATATAGTTAAAAGCCAGTCATCCCTGGTTCTTTTCAGATCTGTGGCAAGTTTAAAACTCTTTATACTGTTTAAATTCTCTATAAATCCAATCTCTATTGTTGTATTTCCTATATCTACCCCTATTACCAATATACTCTCCCCTTTAGAAAAAGTAATCTACTATAGCTTTATATATAGATTTACTGAATTTTTCAATAAATGAAGGGTCCCTAAGCATCCTTGCCTCTCTTCTGTTGGTTATGTAAGCTGTTTCTATCAAAACTGAAGGAATTCCAGGGGTCTTTAAAACGGCAAAATTGGCACTGTCTATATCCCTGAAAACAACTGTCTTTTTTAAGTGTTTTTTTAAGTGCTTGGCAAAAATAAGTCCGTGGGTCATTGTATTGCTTATGGCAAGATCTGCAATAATTCTATTAACATAAGGATTTGCACTTACCTTAACATAATCTATAACAACCCTATTCTCCCTCTGCTCAACCATCCTGGCAAGTTTTGAACGGGCCCCCCTCAGGTTTAAGGTATAAACGTACGTTCCATATCCCCTTCCTGTTCTGGATGCATTACAGTGGATACTTATAAAAAGGTCAGCCCTTTTCTTTATTGCAAAAAGTGTTCTTTTATACAGAGAAACGAACCTATCTGAGTTTCTGGTAAGGTAAACCTTAAACCTTCCATCCTTTTCTAAAATCCTCTTTAATGTTTTTGCTATTTTAAGATTTACGTCTTTTTCCTTAAGCCCATAAGCAACAGCCCCTGGATCTCTTCCACCGTGCCCGGGATCTATAACAATAATCTTTTTTCTCCCGTAAAAGTGGGTCTTTTTTGATTTTTTTTCTGATATGTCTTTAAACACTTCTTCTTTACTGCTCTGGAGGATTATCTGCCTGATTAATCTATCTGCTTCATCAACAGCAGCAATATCTATTCTTTTAATCTGCTTTGGTTTTTCTTTTTTTACTAATATGCTGTCTTTTCTTTTTTTGTAATTTTCTACTTTTATAAAGTCAAGAACTATTCTGTAGGGTTTTTTTAACGTAAATATTTCCACCCCTTTTATAGAATTATCAAACTCTATAACAAATTTTGTATTTCCACGGCTTTTTATTATGTCAATATCCTTTATGTATTTTTTAATTTTTGGATTCTTAAATATCTCCTCGTTAAATACAGGAACATCTTTGTTGATTGAAAGGATAATGATATTCAGATCAAAAAATGGTATATACTCAAAGGCAACCTTCTCCTTTATATCAAAAACCATCCTGAATTTATCAGGATGATTACCGGTTCTAATATGCATGGAAAAGGCTATATTAATAAGTAAAAGAAATGTTAACAGTATCTTTTTATACATTTCTCCTCACCCTTTTATATGGTGTAAAATTTATTTCGTCTTTACAATAAGCAATCTTAAGGAGAAAAAATGAGACTGGGAGTAAATATAGATCATATTGCCACCATTAGAGAAGCAAGGAAAACTTATGAACCAGACCCTGTAAAGGGGGCTTTGATAGCACAGGATGCTGGAGCAGATCAAATAACATTCCACCTGAGGGAAGATAGAAGGCACATACAGGATGAAGATGTTATCAGGTTAAGGTGCAGTATAAAGAGAATTCCCCTTAATATGGAAATGGCCCCTACAGATGAAATGTTAGGGATAGCAAAAGATATAAAACCTGACAGGGTAACACTTGTCCCAGAAAAAAGACAGGAAATTACAACAGAAGGTGGACTTGATGTTGTAGGTATGTTTTCTTTCTTAAAGGATTATATATCTGAGCTGAAAAATGCGGGGATAAGTGTTGCAACATTTATTGATCCAGAAAAAGAGCAGATTGATGCTTCTATAGAGGCTGGAGTAGACGCGGTGGAACTTCATACTGGAGAGTATGCCAATGCAACTACTGGAAAAGATATAGAAAGGCAGTTAAATAGAATAAAGGAAGCAGCTGCTTATGGGAAAGGGAAAAATATTTCCATCTTTGCTGGACACGGTTTGACCTATACAAATGTTCAGCCTATAGCAGCTATTTTAGAGATAGAAGAACTTAATATAGGGCATTCAATTATTGCAAACTCTGTATTTTGGGGCCTCCACGAGGCTGTTTACCGTATGAAGAAGCTTATGATAGAAGCCAGGGAAGGTATTTCGGAGAGGAAATGAAAAAAATTTTTATAAGTGTAGGTGAAATCTCCGGGGATAACTACGCTTCCCAGCTTATAAGAAAACTCCCTGAATTTTCATGGATCGGAATAACAGGTCCAAAAATGGAGGAGGCAGGTTGTAAATCAATAGAAAATATACAGAATATTTCTGTTGTTGGGATAACAGAAGCCATTCCTAAATACTTCCATATAAAAAAAACGTTTAAAAGAGCCGTTGAGGAGCTGGATAAAGGGGTGGATCTTGTTGTTGTTGTTGATTTTCCAGGGTTTAACCTGAAGCTCCTTGAAGAGGCAAAAAAAAGGAATATAAAAACTGTTTATTTTATTCCTCCACAGGTATGGGCATGGGGAAAAGGAAGAATACCTAAAATTGTAAAAAATACAGA
>CAZHWB010000090.1:0-2688 GCA_964536105.1 uncultured Aquificales bacterium
TTTTGATGAAAATGGAGAGGTAGATAAAAAGAAACTGGCCTCTATTGTTTTCAGCAATCCAGAAAAAAAGAGGCTTCTTGAGAATATACTTCATCCACTTGTATTTCAGGAGATACAAAACTGGCTAAAAGAAATAGAAAAAAAAGATCCGGAAGGTGTTGCAGTGGCAGAGGTTCCCCTTATGATAGAAACAGGTTCGTATAAGAATTACGATAAGGTTATTGTAGTATATGCCCCTGAAAATTTACAGCTAAAAAGACTTTTAAAAAAGGGAATGTCTGAGGAGGAGGCTATAAGAAGAATAAAATCCCAGATGCCTATTGATGAAAAAGTTAAATATGCAGATATTGTTATTTACAATACAGGAAGTATTGAAGAATTAAAAAAAAGTGTTGAAGATATATATATACGCTTAAAAGAAGAAGCAAGGAGAAAAAAATGAGAAATCTCTTTATACTTTTATTAGCTGTTTTTGTTTTTTCCTCTTATGCCGATGATAAATCTATAAATGAAACATCAGATATAAGGGTGGAAATAAAATCACAGATCAAGGTTCTCCTTGAAAAAAAAGACGCACTTTTAAAGAAGCTTTCCAGGGCATCAGTAGAGGAAAAAAGAGAAATAAAGAAGATGATAAAACAGGTGGATGAGAAAATTGAAAGGCTTAAAGGTCTTATTAGGAAGTACACTTCTTTTACTGGTTATACTGGCTAATTTTTCCTGCTCCACAAAAACAGAAGAAGAACCTGATGTTGTTGTTAATATAGAAGTTTCAAAAAATGGTTACAATCCTGATAATATTACCGTTAAACAGGGACAGGTTGTTCTTTTTAAAATAAAGGCATTAGATGAAGGTATAGGGAATGACTATACAGAAAAATATTACGGGCACTGTTTTTATATACTCCCTCCGTATGATGTTATGGTTGAAAACATAAAAAAAGGGGAAACAAAATCTGTTAAGGTCAAAATGGTATATCCAGGGGATTTTATTTTTACCTGTCCTTACTGTTCTGGTATATTTCCTACAAAAGGAGAACTCCATGTTGTTAAGTAATATGGATATGAACCTTTTTCAATGTATAAATAAAGCTTTAAAGGATATCTTTAATATAAAGATAATTGGGGGAATATTTGTTTTAGGTTTATTTCTTTTAGCTGTATTTTCAGCGGTTATATATTTTTCCTGGGATATAATCCTGGATATATCCTCATTTTTTGCCCAATGGATACCTTTAAGTATACTTAAGGTAATTGGTTCTTTCTTCATTATTTTTCTTATATGGTTTTTTTCCGTTTTGCTGGCATTTTCTGTTATAACAGTTATAGCAGGGCCTTTTATTTTAAAAAGATTTAAACATAAGGGTTATTATTTATACACTGTTGTCCTTGTTTTATTTCTTTCTTTATTAATTGGTTACATATTGATAAAAAACTGGTCGGTTATAGATAAAAGTATTGAGGATTTCCTGGTTCTACTGCCTTTTGACACGGTAATAGAAGGTGTTGGAGTCATTATTTCTGCATATTTTTTGTATAACTTTTTTATCTTAAGTATGTTTTCCCTGGTTCTTTTATTTATTGAATTTTTTACAGGTAAAATCAGGAAAATTGATTATAAAGATATACAAAAAATCCCGGAAGCTGTTAAAAAACCTGAAAAAAGCGTTTTAAAAACTGTACTTTTATACAGTTTTCTATTTTTGTTGTTATTCCCATTACTTTTTGTTCCTGTGGTAAATATTTTTGTACAGATATTTATCTGGGGGAGACTTTATTATGAGGCACTTATTCATCTTTGTTCCAGATACTGTTCTTTGGAAGAGTTTGAAGGTATAAAATCCCATAGATTTCTATTTGGGGTATTGGTTTTTATTTTTTCTTTAATGAACTTTTTGCCGGTTTTGAATTTTTATGTTCCTCTTTTTATTGTTTTTACATTTTTCCACTGTATTATGGCGCACAAAGTTTCCCATATGCAGGCTCATGGAAGTCCAAGTACTTTATGACACTGGGGGATAATTCGGCTTTCTATTCCTTTTTCTAAGAGTTTATCCTGTATTTTCAAGGCTTTTTCTACCCTTTCTTTTAAATTACTTTCAGGTTGGAGTATAAGGGTTTTATTTTTGATTTTTTTAAATATATCTGGCTTATATATATCTTCTATTTTTATGTTTATGTCTATAACGTATTTAAGCTCTGATATGTATGGAATAAGCTCCCTGTGTATGGTATAAAATGGAGGCTTTGGAGAACAAACTATAAAAAGATTTTCTGTATAAATATCTTTTATTTTTTCATTCCAGAGGGTTCCATTTGTTTCTATAAGAACTTTATAGCTGTTTTTTAAAAATATTTCAGCAAGGTCTGGAAGTTCTGGGGTTAAAAAAGGTTCTCCTCCTGTTATACATACTCTTTTCAAACCAAACTTATCTACACTTTTAAATATTTCTTCTATGGACATTAACACAAATGATTTCCCATCGTAGGAATATGGGGTATCACACCATGGACATCTAAGATTACATCCTTCCAGTCTTATAAATGATACTGGAAAACCAACCCAGCTTCCTTCTCCTTCTACAGTTCTAAATATTTCAACAACTCTGATTTTTTCCATACGAAAAGAGGGGGCTTCCCAGCCCCGTTTTATTCCTGTTTTTCTGCAACAATTTCGTAAGCTTCTAT
>CAZHWB010000091.1:0-24974 GCA_964536105.1 uncultured Aquificales bacterium
TTCCTTTAATTTGGGAAATCCCTTCATAGGTATATGTTATTGTAGATATAATGGTAAAAGCTGTTGTTATATATATAAGAGAGTTTATTAACACTTCAGGGATAGAAAAAACGTTTGCAAGTAAAACAAAAACTACTGTTATAATCTGGAAAAATGTTGTTGCTTTTCCAAATATAGATGGTTTAACATCAAGATTTCCCTTTAAAAAGTATATAAGTGCAGCACCAGCAATTATATATACATCTCTGCTGATCACCAGAACCACAAACCAGAAAGGAAACTTTATTAAAAGATCTGAATTATATATGAAAACAAAACTACTAACCAGTAATGCTTTATCTGCTATCGGATCTAAAATTCTTCCTAAGGTTGTTATCTGATTGAACTTCCTTGCAACAAAACCATCCAAAGCATCTGTAATCCCAGCTAAAGCAAAAACAGCTAAAGCACAAAGAGGTTTATTGTAACCCAAACAGATAATAAATACAGGAACAAGAAATATTCTCAAGATGGTAAGTTGATTAGCCAGACCCATTTTTTACCTTTTGGATAATTTTTGTTGTGGAAATATCATACACAAAATCTATTGTCTTAACTTCTCCTCCGTATGACTGGACAAAATCTGCCCCTACAATATTTTCAATTTTCCAGTCCCCCCCTTTAACAAGAACATCAGGCTTTATTTCTTTTATTAATCTTTCAGGGGTATCCTCATCAAAAATAACAACCAGATCAACAGCCTTCAAACCTTCAAGTACCTTTTTTCTGTATTTCTGGGGATTAACAGGTCTATCCTTTCCTTTTAACCTTCTTACAGAGTCATCACTATTTAAACCAACAACAAGAACATCCCCTAAAGCTTTTGCCTTTTCTAAATAATCAACATGTCCTGCATGGATTATATCAAAACAACCGTTTGTAAAAACTATCTTTTTCTTTTCTTTTTTCCATTTATTTACTTTTTCTAGATAATCCATAACCTTTGCCCTCTAAAGGAATTACAATCAAATAAGCCAGTACAAATACAGGAAACATCATCATAATATATATATAATTCTTATAAAAAACAGACAGTAAAAAGCCTATGACCATAGGTATCTGTCCTATTAGAAGAAGAATAATATAACCCCTTAATGTTACCAGTTTGTTTCTTAAGAAAAATAAAACAGCTGGAATCAGGGCCCCTAAAATCAGAAAAAATTCCTGTAAAATCTCCAGTGAAAAAGGTTTGATTTCCTTTATTATTAAAATAGCAATTCCAAAATATACAAATGAGAAAAACAGAAAACCAAAATAGTACTGCCTCTTTTTAGCTAATATTGTGTCCATTTACTTTTCCAGCTTTCTTTTTGTATTTTCTATCTCATTAACAACTGCTTCAAATTCCTTTAAAAGTTCTCTGGCTGTCTCTGTTAATGTTGCTCCACCCCCTTTAGCTCCTCCTTTTTTTGTTTCCACAAGTTTCTTACCAATTCTTTTTTCCATATTTTTTATGTATTCCCAGGCCTTTTTATATGAAAGTCCAAGCTTCCTTGCGGCACCGGCTATTGAACCCTGTTTTTCAATTTCCCTTAAAAGCTGATCTCTTCCCATTCCCATAATAATATCTCCATCTTTTTCCAGCCAGACCTTATATTTAATCTGATACTTCATCCTAGATACCATCTTTTTATCTCTTCTCCAAAAAATATAAAAATTGTTCCTCCAAATGCCAAAAATGGTCCAAATGGTATTTCATACTGTCCTTTATTTTTCTCTTTAGCTATATATGCCGCTGCTAAACCGAAAATACTTCCTACTAAAGATGCAAAAAATATAGTAAAAAGACTCCCAAACCAGCCTACATAAGTACCTAAAAATGCCATCATTTTAACATCACCAAATCCTAAACCTTCTATTCCTCTGCTTTTTTCATAAATAAAGGCAATACTCCACAAAATCCCAGCCCCAACAACAGCACCAAGCAAAGCATCAACAACTGAAAAATCCGTCCTGAAATAAGAATAAAAAACGCCAGACAAAAAGCCTATAAGGTTTAATTCATCTGGTATTATCTTAAAATCTATGTCTATAAATGTTATAGCTATCAAAATGGATAAAAATAAAAAGATAAAAATATAATCAATAGACAAACCTGCCTTTAAAAGGGACAAGACAGATGCTAAACCTGTTAATATCTCAACTAAAGGATACCTTTTTGATATAGGACTTTTACAGTATCTACATTTTCCCTTTAGAAGAAAAAAGGAAATAATAGGAATATTATCGTACCATTTTATCTGGGTTCCACATCTTGGACATACCGAAAAAACCGGTTTTAAAATGGAGCCTTTTCTTGGAAGTCTATAAATAACAACATTTAAAAAACTACCAACAATACTCCCAAATATAAAAGCCACTACATAAATAACATAGGATTCTTCCATTTTTATTTTTCGTGGTGTTGATTTTCCTCTTTTACAGCTTCAGCCTCAACTTCCTTTTTTAGTTTAATACCCATCTTCACTAAAAAAACTATCTGAAAGACGGTAAATCCTACAAGAACAGAAATAATTCCACCTACTCCTGCAATAAAAGCAGCTACTAAAACAGCAGCTATAGGTATAGGAAGTCTTATAAGCATGCTCATTAAAATTTTGTTCTTTTCTGTTCCAAATATATTTATGCTTTTCCAGAGATGGGAAAAATAAAAAAAGCCAGCAATCAAGCCTAAAATAAAAAGGGGGAAATAAAGAAGAACCTCCATACATCTCCTCTAAAGGTTATATGTATAAAAATTCTAACATAAGAAGTCTGTAATAACTATTTTTGACAGGTATCAATGTTAAAAAAGCTCTATTAACACATAATTTATCCCCAATTTCCTTAGGAGATACTGCTGAATGTATGAGATTGCAAAGCTGTTTCATCTTTTAGGTGCTGTTGTTTTTGGTGGGGTTTTATTTGTTGAGGTTGTGCTTCTTCCAGCTGTTAAGAAGGAATTTGGTGAAGATATGTACAAAAAAATAGAAAAAACCATTATACAGAAAAGAGGCATAAAAATAGTTCCCTTTTTTGTTTTAATTTTATATCTGTCTGGTTTTTATATGTTTCATCATCATGTGAAATCTTTAGATCTGTCAACATCTTTTGGGAAACTCTTAATGCTGAAGGTTTTCCTTGCTATCTTAATACTTGTTGGAGTAATATCTGCCATCGTGATGTTCCTGAGGGGAAAATCTGAGAGTAAGATTTTTGATTATATACATATTTATGCCTTTATCCTGGCTTTTTCTGTGATTATCCTAGCAAAACTAATGTTTATATTATAAAGGAGCTGTGCACTATGGGATTAAAAATTTATTCTGTTGTAGAAAAATTTAATGAAGAAAAACCTTATTCTGAAAAAATTTTAGCAACAGATAATATGGTTATTGTGCATTTTTATCTTAAAAAAGGGCAAAAAATACCCCTACACGTATCAAAATCTGAAGTTTTAACAACAGTACTTAAAGGAAAAGGAAAGTTCTTTGTAGGAAGTGAAAAGAACACGGAAATTTTAGAAGAGACAGAAAGCTATTTTTATCAGTCTGAGGAGCCCCACGGATTTGAAGCTATAGAAGATATGATAGTACAAGCTGTCATATCTCCTAATCCCCAAAAGAAAATCAATATTTGATACAGGTCAATGAAGGATAATACTATGACATATAAATTCAAAAGCAGGAGTTTCAGGTGGGATATTCATTTAAACAATGGATGATAATAATCGCAATGGCTACTTTTTTAATTGCTTTCGTTGGGGCTATGACAGTTCCCTGTGCCTTATCTTTGATAGAAATATTACTAAAATAAAGGGGCAAGCATGGAAATAGGCTCATGGATCTGGAAGTTATCCTACATTATTCATGTAATTTCTAATGCTGTTTTTTTAGGATTGTCATTTGTTTTTACTTTTGCAAAGGATGAACTACTAAAAGAAGATATTGCAAAGAAATATTTAAAACTTGGTGGGATATTTATCACAGGAACAGGTTTAACAGGAATACTTCTTTTATCTATTTTGTCTATGTCTGGAATGGATGATTTAACTGCAAACCCTATAGGGCAAAGTGTAATTGTGATGATAATAGGGTATATTCTTGTCCTTTTTATATACTCTTTAGCACTAATCTATAAAGGAGGTGAGGCAAGGTTATACAGGAGGTTTTTTGCAATTATGTTTTACTCTTACCTGATTGTTTACATAATCAGGGTATATCTAAACAACTAGGGAGGTTTTAGGAGATGGGTTTTCCAGATACAACGTCTAAGAAGTGGTTTTTGATTTTCGTCCTTTCTACTGTTGTTTCAGTAGGTCTTTTTCTTTATTTAACGGTAACTCAGATTAAAGATGTTCCTCCTATACCGCAGGAGGTAAAGGGAACCAAAACCCTTTATACTTACGATGACATTGTTCAGGGTAAAGCTTACTTCCAGAAGTATGTTCTTATGGATCATGGAACTCTCCTTGGAAACGGCGCTTACATGGGACCTGACTATACAGCATGGATACTCCACGAAAAAATTGTAAATCTACAAAACATCTATGCAAAAGAAAAATTTGGGAAACCTTATGCTGAATTATCTACAGAGGAAAAAGGGCAGATTGATTATCTTGTAACCCAGGATGTTAGACAAAAGTCTATTCTAAAACCTGATGTTACAACAGTTACACCTCAACATGAACAGGCATTCTTACAGGCAAAAGAAAAGCTTGTTAAATTTCTTGTAGAAGGAAGTCCAGCTTACGCTTTTGTTGGGCAGATTATAAAACCCCAGGAAGCTGAAAAAATTGCAGCTTTCGTAGACTGGTCAACATTAGTTGCTGTAACTCCAAGACCAGGGGCAGGTCCTAAAGAAGGAAATGTAGAAATAACATCCCTTGGATCAAAAGAACTGCTATCTAAAAGCTTAAATGAGCATCCAACTTATACAAACAACTGGCCTCCTGAACCTGCTATTGGATTAGATGCTACATACTCTTCCTTATTCTGGTCTTTAATAGCATTCATGGCCTGTTGGACGTTAACAATCGTTGTAATGTGGGCGTTCTACGATTACTTCATGAAGTTTGAAGAAGAAAAAACTCCTTCTGTTTCAATAACAAAACTCACTCCTATGCAGGAGAAAGTTTTAAAGTACGTTCCTATTGTCGCCCTATTCTTCGTTCTCCAGACAGTTATGGGTGGATATCTGGCCCACCTTTATGCTGATCCAGAACATAGCTGGATAGTTCCACAATCTCTATTCCCATTTAACGTAGCAAGGGAGTTTCATTTAAACCTTGCTGTTGTATGGATAGCAATAGGGTGGTTAGCAGGTGGTTTATTTGTAGCACCTCTTGCAACAAAAGGTAAGGATTTCAAATTCCCTGTAGCTGTTGATATCCTATGGATAGCTCTCCTCGTAGTTGGAGGTGGTGGTCTTATCGGAATGTGGCTTGGAGCATTAGGAAAACTTCCTGATGAACTTTGGTTCTGGCTTGGGTCTGAAGGTAGAGAGTTCCTTGAACTTGGTAGACTGTGGGATATAGGTCTTGTGGTTGGTCTTGTATTGTGGTTTGCCATTGTATTCTTCACAATCAGGCAGGCTGAAAAGGTTACCCCTCCTCTCCAGATGATGGTATGGTCTGCTTTTGCTATAGCAACCCTTTATATTGCAGGTATGGCTCCGCTACATAAAGTAATGCCAAACTTCACAATTGATGATTACTTTAGATGGTGGGTTGTTCACCTGTGGGTTGAAAATACCTTTGAGCTGTTTGCTGCTGGTACTTTAGCATTTATCACGGTATCACTTGGTCTTGTTAGTGCAAGATTTGCAACAATTATGATGTTCTTTGAAGCTTTCCTCATTGTTGCTGCTGGAACAATTGGAACAGGGCACCATTATTTCTGGATGGGTGAAAATGAATTCTGGTTAGCATGGGGTGGAGTTCTATCCTCTCTGGAACCACTGCCACTTGTTATATTAATGATTGAAGCTACAAAAGAGTATCTACATATCAAAGGGCTTGGTCAGGCATTTCCATTTAGAATGACATTCCTCTGGCTTGCAGGTTCAGCATTCTTAAACTGGTTAGGAGCTGGTTTCTTTGGAATGCTTATAAACCTTCCTATCGTCAACTACTACGAACACGGAACCTACTTTGGAATGGCCCACGGACACGTGGCTTTACTGGGAGCCTTTGGGTACATCTCAATTGCCTTCCTGTACTTCATAGCAAGATCTAACGCCCTTGCCAAAAATCTCCACTGGGATGAGAAAATATCCACACTTGCCTTCTGGGTACTTACCGTTGGAATAATCCTGTTCTCTGTTCCTGTTTTAGTAATTGGAGAAAAACAAATGGAATGGGCTTATAACTACGGATACTGGGCTGCAAGAACAAGAGAAGTCTTAGAGGGACTTGATTTCTGGATGTGGGTAAGAATTATTCCTGATGCTCTGGTTCTTGGCGGAGCCGTTCTAATATTTGTTGACCTTATTTACAAGCTCTATCTCTCAAAGAAAGCTGCTCCAGTTGCTGAACCATCACCGGCTCAGCAACAACAGCAGTAGTCAAAAGCCCCCCTGTCGTGGGGGCTTTTAAATTTTATTTACTAAAAGTCTGTAAATTTCTTTTTTTGATAACCCTGTTTCCTTTGAAATTTCCTTGGCTATTTCCTTTGTTTTAAGACCTTTGTTTCTTAAAATTTTAGCTTTTTCTAAAATCTCCTCTTCAGATATAACCCTCTTTGGCTTATCTGGATGACAGAGGATAACAAATTCACCCTTTATAAGGTGTTGGTTTTCTTTAAAAAAAAGATAAACATCTGTTGATAAACCTCTTATAAATCTTTCATGTATTTTAGTTATCTCCTTTGCAACAACAATATAACTTTCTGGAGAGACTTCCCTGTAAATCTCAAGGGTTTCAAGAAGCCGATATGGACTTTCATACGCTATGAATGTTATTCCTATATCAATGAATTTTTTTATTGTTTCTACTTTTTGCTTTTTTTTATGGGGTAAAAAGCCTATAAAAACAAATTTATCTGATGGGAGACCTGATGCTGATAATGCCGCTGCCCCTGCAAATGCTCCAGGTATAGGGGAAACAGTAAACCCTTTTTCCCATGCTTTTTTAACAACCCTATATCCTGGATCAGATATACAGGGGGTTCCAGCATCAGATACAAGGGCAACATCTTCACTTTCCAGTATAGAAATGATCTTCTCAGCTGCTTTTTCCTCATTATGCTCATGATAAGAAATGAGCTTTTTACCTTCAATCCCATAATGGTTTAGAAGCTTTCTTGTTACCCTTGTATCTTCACAGGCAATTATATTAACCTGCTTTAAAATCTCTAATGCCCTTAATGTTATATCCTTTAAATTCCCAATAGGAGTAGCAACAACATAAAGCGTTCCCATCTATTTTATAGAACCATCTTCCAATTTTTTAAATCCTTTAAATATTCCTTCCTGATATACAGAAACCTCCCCTGAAGGAAGTGAGGAAAGATTTATATTTTTCAGCTCATCTTTTAGGAAAAGGATCTCTTTTTTTGAAAAACCAGGTAGCGCAGTGTCTTTTATCTCTTTAATGATATGTCCATTATCGTAAAGTTTTATATCCAGGTTTCTAAGGGAAAGGGGGGTTCTATTTAACAGTGTTAGATATCCCTGTAGAATTTCTTTACCGTTTTCTTTTTTTAAAACATAACTTGCCTGCCAGTTTATACCTGTAACCGGGTATCTTAATTTAAAAATTTTAGTTTTGGCTTCTTTTGCATGGATTTTAAATGTTATTTTAGGAGAAAACAGCTCCTGCCAGCTCTGGGAAGAGGATAGTTTTGAGGGAAATTTTGGAAGGGTTGTTACCACATAACCTTTTTTAGTATCAATCATTATGTGGTTGTCTTCAATCTCAACAACTTCCCCCCTTATAAATCTACCTTCACCTTCTATAGAAACAACCTGACCTTTTAGTGCATCCTTCCAATTTTTGTTATCTCCTTCTATAATAAAACTATCTATTTTCAAATCATTACTTTCTATAACAAGACCACTTAACTTTGCTATCGGGAGAAGAACAACCGGTCCTATAACATTTTCTCCTTCAGCTACCATAAACTCTTCTTCCTGAATATACGTAGAATAGCCTGTTTTTTGAATCAAAAGTTCATTTCCATAAGAAAGGGTGGCTGCCGCTAATATCCCGACTAAAAATCTTTTCATATTACCTCCTTGGTTATATTTCTATGTCGTATTTTTTTAAATCAGGAAACAGAAAATTTTCTTCCTCTACAAAATGGTCCTTAAGTATTATAAAAAGTTGGTTTGCAAATTTCTTAACTTTTTCCTCAGAGGCTTTACCTTTCTTATACTCTTCCAGTGTTGTTTCAAGGTCTTCTATAGCTTCCCTGAGGGTGTTATGCCCAAATATTATTGCTTCGGTATCAAAATCTGGTGCAACCTTCTCTATCTCTTCTATAAGATCTTCCTCTTCTTTTATGGCGTGATTTTCAACCTCAGTTTTAAAAAAATTTATTATTTCTTCAACAAGTTCAGGAGAAAAGTTTTCTTCAAGCTTTTTTTTGAACTCCTCTATTTTTTTCAGGTGCTCTGTGTGTTCAACTGTTAGTTCTTTTATAAGTTCCTCTAATCTGCTCATCTTAACCTCCAAATCTAAGTTTTGCTGCTAAATAAACAATGGTTATCCCAAGGATAAGGTTTATAATACCTGCTACTACAGAAAGTTTTCTAAGTTTCTCACTTTTATGGGCCCTTAAACCAAGAAGATAATCATGAACAACAGCAACAACAACAGTTATAAAAAATAGGTAAATTTTATGGGAAAGGGTATGGGCATAGGCTGTATCCATTGAAAAAACCTTTGGAAATGGGGCCCCCATAACATTCATATTATACAAACCTGTAAAAAACAGTATAAGGAGAGAAACCACAGTTCCCCACAAGCTGTATCTTTTTCCAACCTCCTGAAAATGCTTTACGTAATCAGGAAGTTTTCTAACATAGGGGGATAAAACCAGGACCATAAAAAGCATCCCTCCAACCCACAGGGAAGCAGCCAGAATATGGATAGTCATTATAATCTCTTTCATAATTCTACCCTTATGAGTTTTTTAACACTATAACGGCTGCCAGGGAGTGCTTACATTGATAAAAGACAATTATGTTATTTTTATAACATTCTACCATAGGGTATTATTTAATGATAATAAGTTGTATTAAGGAACAATGATGAATATTTTAAAAACTGCCTTTTTTGCTGTTTTAAGGCCAAAAGATTTTTTTAAAACATTTAAAGATATACCCTTAAACTTTACCCTAAGATATATGTTTACCCTTGCCTTGATAGGTCCTATTTTGTCTTTTTACAGTATGTTTGTTATTGAGAATATCCCTTTGTGGAAAACAGTGTTATACGGAATAACAACATATATTCTTGATATTTTATGTACCTATATTTTTGCTTTTATTTTGTATAAATCGGAAAGAAGTGAAAGGTTTGATCTGTATCTTAAACTGGCTGTTTTTTCTTCTACAGCAATATGGCTTTCAGATATTGTTGATATACATCAGATGTTAAGACCTCTCAGTACAGTAGGTCTTTTATACAGTCTGTATCTTCTTTATGTAGCTTTTTCTTATACAGGTATATCTTCAAAAAGAATATTTGTATATATTTTTATCTTTATTATTTTATATGTATTAAATGCTTTGATAGCTGAGGCTATTGTTCAAAATCCTATCGCTGCCAGACTAATGTCTTAGGAGGGAATATGTCTAAAGTTTTTGCGGTTATTGCTTTTCTTTTAATATTTTCATTTTCGTATTGTGAAAATCTCGTTGTAGCAGCTGCAGCTAATACCCAGTTTGCATTAAAGGAGATAATAAGAGAGTTTGAAAAAAATTATCCAGATATCCATATAAGGACTGTTATTTCTTCATCTGGAAAGCTAACATCCCAGATATTAAAGGGTGCCCCTTACGATATATTCATATCTGCAGATATGAAATACCCCCTGTTCTTATATAAAAGAGGTTTATCACTGGGAAAACCAAAGGTTTATGCTTATGGAACGGTTGTTTTATGGACAGCAAAAGATATTAAGATAAAAGATATTCTTGATTTGAAAAAGAAATATATAAAAAAAATTGCTGTTGCTAACCCTAAGACGGCACCATACGGCAGGGAAAGCATACGTATTTTAAAATTTTATAACCTGTATGAAGATGTAAAAGGAAAACTTGTATATGGGGAAAGTATTTCCCAAACTTCCCAGTATATATATAGAAAACTGGTAGATATTGGTTTTACAGCAAAATCAATTGTTATGGCTCCTAAAATGAAAGGAAAGGGTTTTTGGATAGAGTTAGATGAAAAATCCTACAATCCTATAAAACAGGGGGCGGTGGTTTTAAAAAAAGCAAAAAATCTTAAAACAGCAAAGCTTTTTTATGATTTTCTTTTCTCAAAAAAAGCTAGAAAAATACTAAAAAAGTACGGTTACAAGGTTCCTGAAGGTGAATAAGCTTAAAGGCAAGATAGTTAATATACAGTCTGAGGAAAATATCTCTTTAGTTGATATAAAGGTAGGAAATCAAGTATTTAGAGCACTTGTATTAGAAACACGGGAAACTTCTCCATTTTTAATGGTGGGAAATTATGTTTATATCCTCTTTAAAGAGACGGAAGTTTCTATAGGGAAGAATATAAAAGGAAATATCAGCCTATCTAATAGAATACCCTGCACTGTTTGGAAAATAAAAAAGGGAAAAATATTGTCCCAGCTTGAGCTGGTTTTTGAGGATATAAAAATAGTTTCTATAATAACAACTTCATCATTAGAAAGACTTGGGATAAAAGAGGGGGATAGTGTAGAAGCATTCATAAAAGCTAATGAAGTCTCTATTATGGAGATGTTAAATGAATGAGTTTTATCAGACCCTTTATGTAACTTTCAAACTTGCCTTTTTTACAACTGTTATTCTTTTTTTCATAGGCCTGCCTATAGCTTACTTTCTTGCTTACTCAAATTTCAGATTTAAATCTATATTTGAAGCTGTTGTTAGTCTTCCCCTTGTTTTACCTCCAACAGTTTTAGGCTTTTACCTTATAATTCTTTTTTCACCTGACAGTTTTGTTGGCGGTTTTTTAGAAAATTTCTTAAATCTAAAACTTGTTTTTTCATTTGAAGGGCTGGTAGTTGCATCGGTTATATACAGCCTTCCCTTTATGGTTCATCCACTACAGTCTGGTTTTTCCTCTATAAACAGGTCTATTATAGAAGCAGCTTACACCCTTGGCAAAGGAAAGATTAAAACCCTCCTTAAGGTGATCCTTCCAAATATGAAACCCTCAATTCTTACAGGTATTGTACTTACATTTGCCCATACAGTTGGGGAGTTTGGTGTTGTCCTTATGATTGGCGGTTCAATCCCAGGGGAAACGAAAGTTGCATCTATTGCTATATATGAGGAGGTTGAAAGCTTAAATTACCATCAAGCCCACAAATATGCCCTTGTTTTGGTGGTAATAACGTTTTTTGTTCTTCTATCTGTTTATACTATAAATAAAAAGTTCCTTAAGGCTGATAAATTATGATTAATATCTATGTAGAAAAAAAACTCCTTTCCCACAAAGGAAATATAAACTTAAAGGTATCTTTAAATGTTAGAAAAGGAGAGTTTATAACTATATTTGGCCCTTCTGGAGCTGGAAAAACAACATTTTTAAGAATGCTTGCAGGTTTGGAAAATCCAGATAAGGGGGTTATTAAAGTAGGGAATACTATCTGGTTTGATAGTGAAAGGAAGATTAATGTCCCCCCCCAGAAAAGAAAAATTGGTTTTGTTTTTCAGGACTATGCTCTGTTCCCAAATATGACAGTTGAAGAAAATATCCTTTTTGCTATGGAAAAAGAAGACAGGGAATTTTTGGATAAACTTTTAAATCTTACCGACCTGGAAAAACTGAAAAAAAGAAAACCAGATACCCTTTCAGGTGGACAAAAGCAAAGGGTCGCCATTGCAAGGGCAATAGCCAGAAAACCTGAAATTTTACTTTTAGATGAACCACTTTCTGCCCTTGATTTAAAAACAAGACAGATATTGCAGGAAGAAATATCCAAAATACATAAAACCTTTGGCCTCACTACATTTCTTGTAAGCCACGACTACTCAGAAATCTTTAAACTATCAGACAGGGTAATTCATATAGAGGAAGGCCGAATATTAAAAGAAGGCTTGCCAGAGGAAGTTTTCCTTGAAAATAGAATATCTGGAAAGGTAAAAATAACCGGAGAAATACTTCAGATAAAAAAAGAGGATATTATATACGTCCTTACTATTTTATCTGGAAACAGCATAGTGAGGGTAGTTGCAACAGAAGAGGAAATAAAAAATATAAAAGTAGGGGATAAGGTTCTTATTGCTGTAAAAGCCTTTAATCCGGTTATCTTCAAGCTTTAATATTTTATAAATATTTTTCTTCCTGTAGACCAGTTTCCTGCCTTATCTCTGGCACACAGTATATAATATCCAGTTTTTGGGGAAGTGTATAAAAATCTATTTTCTGATCCTACATATATGGCATCCCCTGTCTGGCAGGAAACAGAATTTTTCTTCCCATAAACAAGTTTGTATAACTGTATTCCACTTAAGTTGTCAGAAAAGCCGTCCCATAAAAATTCAATACCATCAAATTTTTTAACATAGGAAATGTTGCCGTCAGTTGGCGGTGTTGTATCATAATAGACTGTTATCTTTTTAAAGTTTGAATATCTTCTTGTAGGTGTTCTTAAAGAAATGAATTTATAGTATTTTCCTTCCTTTTCTCCTAAATGCCAGACATACCGGTCTTTAAAAGAAGGCCACTTCCTACAGAAGTTAAGATATCTACTTATACACATCTTTATATCACTTTCATCGTAAAAATCAGATTCCATCTTTATGTAAAGGTTTACTACATTTTTATTTGTGTAGTAGATTTTTTCTATTCCCCTATAACGTAGAATTGGATCCCCCAGATCTGTATCAACTTCCAATCTTGGGGCTCTTATCTCCTTTTTCTTAATCAGCAGTAAATCATAGTTTTGGTAGTTATCATCTTTAAGATAAAGTCTTATATATAGTTTTTTATTTTCTCTGGCAAGAAGCTCGTATGTTTCTTTATTTTCCTGATTTTCTTCCGGTGATGTGTATATCAGATTTTTGTTTTCATCAAATATTTCAAGGCCAACATCACCATGCTTCCTTATAAAATCGGCCTCAAGTATGAATTTACATCCCTTTTGCAGAGAAACAACAAACCAGTCATCATCATTATCTTTGAGGGCTAAATTTTCAAGTTCCTCAACACCACCACAAATTTCACCTAAAAATGTATCTGTA
Source organism: uncultured Aquificales bacterium (assembly GCA_964536105.1). GTDB lineage: Bacteria > Aquificota > Aquificia > Aquificales > Hydrogenothermaceae > JAADDV01. The sequence goes on from CAZHWB010000091.1 coordinate 13,426, forward strand.
TTAAACGCCTCTTCAAAGGAATCATTCTCTTCGTATTCATCATCTGGTAAACCATTTATAAGTATCTCAAGACCTTCTTCACTTTCATTTATAAAAGAAAAGAAATCTCCATATATGCCGTTGGCTGGATTACAGCCTCTATTTTTAGCAGATAAAATCCCTGTTATAATCCAATCATAGGTATCATTATCAGTATCACCGTCATTATCAAGTTTGCAGTATTCAAGTAAAGCTGACCCACTGGAGCCTTTATCCACACTACCTGTATTCCAGATTACTTCAAAACCATTTGGATAGTAGGTATATCTGCACACAGCTTTTAAGCCTTTAGATGAACTTTCTATATAACATCCTCTATTTTTAAAACCTTCATGGTATCTTAGATAATTTTCATTAGGATAGCTAAACCCTATGGTGTTATTATCTATACATTCCTTCTTCTGGGCCCAGTTAAGCCACTGGTAGGTATACTTATCTGATTTTAAGCTTCCCTTTACTTCCACAAGGGCAATATCATTTTTATACTTTACTAGAACCTTTCCCCCGGTTGTATAGTGTTTATTTTTATCTCCATAAAAGGATTCACATTTCCTACTGTAATGCTCAAACCAGAAAACTGCATCTTCAAGGAGTTCATCGTTATCTCTGAAGCAGTGCCTGGCTGTAATCAAAATAGGATCATCATTGTCATTTTTACTTTTTATAAGATTTCCAGAACACTGATACGTAAAGCCACTATCAGAAATAATAATCATAGATGTTGATTTTACGTACTTCCATTTCCCTTCATCAAATGTATCTGTAATACATTTAACATCCACCGTTTCACATTCTGTAGGACCTGCATACTGGGTTTCTATTCCATTCAAATAAACACTTTTATCCCATATATATGAAACCATATCTATAATAAATGGGGATTTCACAAAAGAAATATATCTGGGATATACAAATGCTACATATACATTACTTGTATCAAAGTTAACACTCCAAAAAGAGGTTCTATCTGATGGTGTGTATATCTCTCTATAACGGTCATTAAAAACATACAGCTTCGTATTTTTTGGCAGATTTACATTTTTAAAATGCACTCTGCCGCCTTTACCATTTAAGAAATTAAAGCCAAATATACAGACATACAGATTTCCTTCAGGTACACATTTAAAATCTTCCAGAGAAATGTTTGTTTTTACTGACTTTCCGATAATATCAACATCCCTTGGGAAATCCTCCAGTTCTTCTGGCGTTATTAGATTAAGAGGATTTTGTATTGTTTCCTGTGGAGATAAATGGATGTACTTCGTTGGGTCTATATCTTTTGTTTTGGGATTGTATCTATTTTCAGAACCACAGGATATTAAGAGGAGCAGTGCAGTAAAAAAAATAAATACTCTCAACATCTCCCCAACCCCGTATATATGCTTTTAGTATATATTTTAATACAGATTTTTAAATCAAATACTTATTTTTTCTCAAGTAATGTTTTTAGTTTTGCAAAAGGAGAGTTCTCCCTTTCCTTTTCCTTTTGCTTTTCCATACAATCACAGGGATTTTCATTTCTATCAGCTCCACATATAGGACATATTCCTTTACAGTTTTCATCACATAAAGGTTTCATAGGGGTTTGAACAAGAATTTCCTCCCTTAAAAGCTCACTTACATTAAACTTTTCTTCATCCTCAAGATACTCTGTAATAAGATCTTCTTCCTGAAGTTCGCTTTCTTTACCTGGTTTTTTCTTTGAAAGGAAAATGTTGCTTGTACCGTTTAAATCCATATCAAAATGCTTGAGGCATCTTCCACACTCAAGCTGAACATTTGAGTTTATCGTAAGGGATACCATATAACCGTCTTTTTCTTTAAGTATAAACATATGAACCTTAACATTTTCCTCATTTGAAGAATATTCCTCAGGTAAACCAAGGGTTTTGAAAGGAACTTCAAAATCCCTCTCTATGAAATCTTCATTCTTTAACTCATTTTTTAAGTTCATATAAACAGCCATCTTCCTCACCTCAATATAATTTTAGTATTACTTACTAAAATCCGCTTAAATATATGCTGTGTATAAAAAATTTCAAATATGCTTATAATAATAGTTATGGATAAGGAAACTTTTGTGAAAGTCCTTGATATTATAGAGAAGGAAAAAGAAAAATGGAATCCTCCTGTTGTTAACCTTGTAGGGAAAAGAACAAAGGATCCATATAGAGTTTTGATCTCCACATTAATATCATTAAGAACAAAAGATGAAGTTACTGAAAAAGCCTCCAGTAGATTATTCTCTCTGGCAGACAATCCTTATGATATGTTAAAACTAACAGAGGAAGAAATTGCAAAAGCTATATATCCTGCAGGTTTTTACAGGAATAAAGCAAAAACCATAAAGAACATTTCAAAACAGATTGTGGAAAGATACGGTGGTAAAGTACCTGATACACTGGAGGAACTACTGTCATTTAAAGGGATTGGAAGAAAAACAGCAAATCTTGTGTTGTCTGAAGGTTTTGGTAAACCTGCTATCTGTGTAGATATCCATGTCCACAGGATTTCAAATAGACTTGGAATTGTAAAATCAAAAAACCCTGAAGAAACAGAAAAACAGCTAATGGAAAAAATTCCTAAAAAACACTGGAACAGGATAAATGAAAATCTTGTTGCCTTTGGTCAAACTGTATGTAAGCCTGTATCACCATTTTGCTCAAAATGTCCGGTATTCCAGTATTGTGAAAGACACGGCGTAAAAAAATACAGGTAATCAAAACTCATGAAACTCAAGTTTCCTTAAAAAGAAAAATCCTACAAGAATATAAACAATATCAATAAAAAATACAGAAGGATAAGGAAGTACATTACTTTCTGTTAAGGAAGCTAAAAATCCAGAACCATACCAGTAAAATACTAAAAGCCCCAGAATAATCCCAATATACTCAACCTTTCTTTTCCACACAAAAGGATATATAGCAAAAACAAGGAAAAATGGGGAGAATACAGTGGCAAGTTTCTGGTAGAACTTACTCCAGTAGTATGCTGCAGGATATCCGTACCTTTCTGCAATCTTTGCAGTAGAAAAGAGCTCCTTTAAAGAAACAGGTTTTTTTACTTTTATAAGCTTTTTAAACTCCTCTATACCCATATCCATAAAAAATGGATATTTTTTAAATGCTAAAACTGAAAAATTAAAAGGATTTTTCAGATCAACAACCTTTCCTGAAAAAAAGATAATCTTATTTTTTTTAACAAAAAATGTATCCCCTTCAATTCTGAGAACAGGTTTAAAATGTTTATCCAGCTTTATAATTACCGCTTTTTTCCCGGATCTTGTTTCAAAATCTAAAACATCAAAGTACATAAATGTTTTTTTATCCAGAGCTATCCATGTATTAAAAGCGAGGAGTTTTTTGTTTTCTTCATCTTCCTTCTTCCTTAGAATTTTATAAACTTTTTCTGCCTTTTTTTGAACATCAGGAAGAATTAGCTCAAGATTTGCAAGCTGGAACAGGGAAAAAACCATAGAAAATACAAAAACCCTTTTTCCTAAATGTTTAAGGGAAATACCATTTAAAAGAATAGGATAAATCTCCCGGGACCTTATAAGGTCTTTAGCAAGAAGTGCTACAGCTATAACAACAGAAACAGGTAACATAAAGTACATTTTTTCAGGGAATTTGTACAAAATGTATAAAAATAGAAGATTTATATCAAAAATTTTAATTTTTCTAAAAAGCTCAATAAGCTCAACAAGAATAGTAACAAAAGATATAGACGGAAGTATAACAAGTATATAAATAAAAAGCTTTTTATAAAGGTATTTATCAAGTATTCCCATGTATCTCCTTGAGATTTTGATAAGTATTACTAACTTATGATATATTATTTTGGTTAATCAAGCACGTCTCCTTGACACAAGGGTTGCCCTTTGCGGTCATTGGGAGGCGGAAGAATAAACCCTTAAGGAGGTATTTTTATGGCTTTTGAAATCACAATGAGAGAACTGCTTGAAGCAGGGGTTCACTTTGGACACCAGACAAGAAGATGGAACCCTAAAATGGCGCCGTATATCTTCACAAAAAGAAACGGCATTCACATTATTGACCTTTCAAAAACTATTCCCCTTTTCAAAATTGCCTGGGAATACGTAAGGGATGAGGTTGCAAAAGGAGCAGATATTCTGTTTGTAGGGACAAAAAAACAGGCACAGGCGATTATTGAGGAACAGGCACAAAGATGTGGTGCTTACTACATTAATGAAAGATGGCTTGGGGGACTTTTAACAAACTTCCAAACAGTAAGAAAAAGTATTGAAAAACTCAAAAAGTTAGAAAGAATGGAAAGTGAAGGAGCTTTTGATATCCTTCCTAAAAAGGAAGTTGTAAGACTGAAAAAGAAAAAAGAAAAACTTGAAAAGTACCTTAAAGGTATCAAAGATATGGAAAAAATCCCTGATATTATCTATGTAGTAGATACAGTCAGGGAAGAACTTGCTGTAAGAGAAGCTAAAAAACTTGGAATTCCTGTTGTTGCAATAGCCGATACAAACTGTGATCCTGACCTTATAGATTACCCGATACCTGGAAATGATGATGCCATAAAGGCAATAAACCTTATTACAACAAAAATAGCAGATGCTGTACTGGAAGGAAAATCTATGAGGGAAGCAACAGTAGAAGAAGGTGGAGAAATAGAAAGTGTTGAAGCAGAGTTACTGAAAAAAGCTGAAGAAGAAGGAGTAGCAGAAATTAAAATGTCAGGTGTTCAGGGAGCAAACGCTCCAGAAAAAGAGGAAGCTATTGAAGATGCTGTTGATAAAGAAATAAAAGAGGAATTACCAGAAGAAATAGAAGAAGCTAAGGAGGAGTTGAAGTAATGGCAGTAGATGCAAAACTTGTTAAAACTTTAAGAGAAATGACAGGGGCAGGAGTTCTTGAATGTAAAAAAGCTTTAGAGGAAACAAACGGAAACCTAGAAGAAGCTGTTGAACTTTTAAGAAAGAGAGGAATAGCAAAAGCTGCTAAAAAAGCAGGAAGGGAAACAAAAGAAGGTCTTATTCATGCATATATCCACGCAGGTGGAAGGATAGGTGTTCTCTTAGAGTTAAACTGTGAAACAGACTTTGTTGCAAGGAATGAAGTTTTTAAAGAACTTGCAAATGAGCTTGCCCTTCAAATTGCCGCTATGAAACCCCAGTATGTAAGCAGGGATACTGTTCCTAAAGAAGTGATAGAGAAGGAAGGTGAGATTGCAAGGGAAGCAGCTTTAGCAGAAGGTAAACCTGAACATATAGCCGAAAAGATTGCAGAAGGCAAAGTAGAAAAATTCCTTAAAGAAGTTTGTCTTTTAGAACAGCCATATATAAAAGACGACAAAAAAACTGTTGAAGATCTCATAAAAGAGTACATTGCAAAGTTAGGTGAAAATATACAGGTAAGAAGATTTACAAGATACGAACTTGGAGAGTAAATTGAGCCTGAAGTATAAGAGGGTTCTTTTAAAGCTTTCAGGAGAAGCTCTTATGGGGGATCAGGAATACGGCATTGATCCCCTCTTTGTTAATAGCCTTGCAGATGATATAAAAGAGGTTTACGAAATAGGAGCCGAAATAGCCATTGTTATCGGTGGAGGAAATATATTCAGAGGTGTAAAAGGGGCTTCTATGGGGATGGACAGGGCTACGGCAGATTACATGGGAATGCTGGCAACAGTTATGAATGCCCTTGCCCTTCAAGATGTCCTTGAGAAAAAAGATGTCCCTACAAGGGTTATGTCAGCAATAGAGATGAGGCAGATAGCTGAGCCGTATATCAGAAGAAAGGCAATAAGACATCTTGAAAAAGGGAGAATTGTGATCTTTGCAGCAGGAACAGGTAGCCCATTTTTCACAACAGATACAACAGGAGCATTAAGGGCTGCAGAAATAAAGGCCCAGGTTCTCTTAAAAGCCACAAAGGTAGATGGGATATACGATAAAGACCCTGTAAAAAATCCCGATGCAAAACTACTTCCGGAAGTTTCTTATCTGGAGGCTATTAACAAAGATCTAAAGGTTATGGATCATACAGCATTAACTTTATGCATGGAAAACAACCTTCCTATTATTGTTTTTAATATAAAACAGAAAGGTAATTTAAAGAAGATTTTATTAGGCGAAAATGTAGGTTCAATAGTGCATTAAAGGAGGAGTGAGAGATGATACAGGATATACTGAAGGATGCTGAAAAAAGAATGAAAAAAGCGGTGGAAAAATTCAAGGAAGAACTTTCAGGATTAAGAACAGGAAGGGCATCTACTGGACTGGTAGAAAATATAAAAGTTGAATATTATGGGGCTGAAATGCCTTTAAAACAGATAGCAACCATCTCCACTCCTGAACCTTCCCAGATACTAATTCAAACCTGGGATCAAAATGCTGTCCCGGCTATAGAAAAAGCTCTTCAAGAGGCAAATCTTGGGGCAAACCCGCAAACAGATGGAAATATTATCAGGCTTATTCTTCCTCCAATGACTGAAGAAAGAAGAAAAGAACTTGTAAAAGTCATCGGAAAGATGGCAGAAGAAGCAAGGATAGCTATAAGAAACATTAGAAGAGATGATAAAGAAGCCCTTGAAGATTTAAAGGATGAAGGGTTTTCTGAAGATGAAATAAAGAAAGCCTTAGACCAGCTGCAAAAAATCACAGATAAGTATATCAAGGAGATTAATCAACTGGCAGAGGCAAAGGAGAAAGAGATCCTCTCCATTTAACTCTTTGAAAATCCTTATATTTTCCCTATATTTATCACATATAAAAACAGAGGTGTGTTTGTAGAAAATGGATATAGTAGAAAGAGTTAAGGAGCTTCTTCAACCTCTTTTAGAAGAAAGAGGATTAAAACTTGTTGATGTTGAGTACATAAAGGAAGGAAAACCTGTTTTACGTATATACATATATAACGAAGAGGGAACAAGTATAGAGGATTGTGAGTGGATAAGCAGAAGAATAGGAGCTTTACTTGATATAGAAGACCTTATTCCCCATTCATACACATTAGAAGTATCCTCACCAGGTTTAAACAGAAAGTTAAAAAATCCAGAAGAGTACGAAATTTTTAAAGGAAGAGAGATAAAAATAGTTACAAAGGAACCTATAGAAAAAAAACAGGTCTTCAAGGGAACATTAAAAGGACTGGAAGAGGATAACGTTAAAATAGAAGAGGAAGGTTGCGAATTGAAAATACCTTTAGAGAATATATCCAGAGCAAATCTGGAATTTTAAGAGGTGCACAGAATGGCAATAAAGCTGAAAAATGTTATAGAAACAGTGGCAAAGGAAAAAAATGTACCAGAGGAAGTTATTGAAAAGGCTTTAATAGAAGGTATTAGAGCAGCTGTTAAAAAGGAATTTGGATATAAAGATAATGTACGGGTTGTTTTTGACAAAGAAAATGATGAACTTAAAGTTTTTCTTAGAAAAAAGGTAACCCCTTTTGTGGAAAACCCAAAAAGGGATATATCCCTTGAAGAGGCAAAAAAATACGATCCAAATGCTGAAATTGGAAAGTATGTTGAGATACCTTTATCACTGGAGGATTTAGGAAGAATTGCTTTAACAGCAGCAAAAGAAGCAATACAAAGTAAAGTTGCCAGGGTTGAAAAAAATATACTTTTTAAAGAGTTTAAAGACCTTGAAGGTAAAGTTGTAACAGGAACTGTAAGAAGATTTGAAGGAAACGATATCATAGTAGATTTAGGAAGGGTAGAAGCAATCCTTCCAGAGGAAGAACAGATAAAAAAGGAAAAATACAAAATAGGGGATAGAATTAGAGCGCTGATTTTGAAGGTTATTAAAGACGGAACATACCCTATATATGAAAAAAGAAAGGTAAAAAGGGTCTTAAAAGCCCCTGAAGACCAACCTCTGGTTATTCTGTCAAGAACCCATCCTAATTTCTTAAAGAAACTTATAGAGATAGAAGTCCCAGAAATACAGGAAGGGGAGATAGAAATAAAGGCAATTGCAAGGGAACCAGGTGAAAGGGCAAAAGTTGCCGTATGGGCAAAGGACAAAAATATAGACCCTGTTGGGGTTGTCGTAGGACTTAAAGGAAGCAGGATACAGACTGTTTCAGAAGAACTTTCAGGGGAAAAAATTGATGTGATAGAATGGGATCCAGATCCTGCAAAGTTTATTTTAAGGGCTTTATCCCCTGCAAGACCAAAAAAATGGCGTCTTTTAGAAGATGAAAAGAGAATAGAAGTAGCTGTTCCAAAAGAAGAATTATCCCTGGCTATTGGAAAAGGAGGAATAAACGCCAAACTCGCCCATAAATTAACAGGCTGGCATATAGACATTCTTAGCGAGGAAGACTTTGAAAGAATTCAAAAACTCCCAAGAAAAGGTCAAGGATAAACCTATAAGAACCTGTATTATCTGTAAAAAAAAATCCCTAAGGAAAAACTGCTGAGATTTGTAAAAAAAAGCAGAGAGTTTGACCCTCTACAAAAAAAAGAAGGTAGAGGGTTTTATATATGCACTAAATGTGTTATGAAAAAAGATGTGAGGAAAATGGGTATAGACAAAGAAGTATTGGAAATTCAGCTAAAAAAACAGATTGTAAATCTTTTACAGCTAGGATGGAGAAGCAGACAGATAAAAATAGGATTTGATGATTCACTTAATGAGATAAGATCAGGGAAAAAGGGATTTTTAATACTTGCGGAGGATATAGCAGAAAGAACAAAAAGGAATATTTTAAGGGAGTTTAAAGGAGATTACTTTGAGATTTTTAAAAAAGCTGAAATAGGGAAGTTTTTAGGAAGAGGAGAAGTTGGGATAATATTTGTCCCAGAAACAAAATTTGGGTTAAAATTAAAGAATTTACTTAGGCAGTATTTACAGTTAGATACCAGGAGGTAACAATAGGTTGCAAAAAATAAAAATATCTGATTTAGCAAAAGAATTTGGAATGACGTGGAAGGAGCTGGCAGAAGAAATTAAAAACTTGACGGGGAAATCTGTGAAATCTCCTTCCACAAAAATAGAAGAGGAGGTTGTAAACCTTTTAAGGGACTTTTTACAACCTGTACAGGAAGAAACAGCTAAAGAAACTGTTGTTGAAAAGAAAAAAGAAAAAGAAATAAAACCTGTAAAAAAATACAGGCTTTTTGAACTTTCACATGAATTAAATATTCCTTATGAAGACCTTGTTAATGCTTTGAAGGTTGTAGGTTTTTCTGAAGAAATAACAAACTTTACAGAAATAGATGAAGCCACATTAGAAAAAGCAAAGGCTTATCTTGAGGAAAAGAGAAAAAGGGAAGAAGAGGAAAGAAAGACAAAAGAAAAAAGAGCAAAAATTAAAGAGCTTTTAAAAGAGGCAGAAGAAAAGGCAAAAAAAGAAACAAAAAAAGAGGAAAAACCTACCGAGGAAAAGGAAAAAGAAGTAGTAAAACCAGAAGTAAAACCGCCTGAAGTAAAAAAAGAAGAAAAGGTAGAAACTAAAAGAAAAGAAGAAAAAGAGAAAAGGGAATTTAAGAAAGAGGAAAAGGCTTCCAAACCTAAGAAAAAGGAATTTAAAAAAGAAAAACCAAAATTAGAGAAAAAAGAGGAGATAAAAAAACCTAAAAAGGAAGAAAAACCTGTTGAGGAAAAGAAAGAAGAAAAACCTGTTGAGATAAAAGAAAAAAGAGATTACAGGGAATCTAAAGAAGAAAAAGCAGAGATGGAAGCTCTCAGGAAACTTATGGGAGCTCAACCTAAGAAGAAAAAGAAGAAGAAAAAGAAAAAAGAAGAGTCCAAAGCTACATCTACAACTCAGACACAGGAAGAAGAAGAACTTAAAATTGCTATTATACCTGAAGTCATAACTGTCAGAGAGTTAGCTGACATTTTAAACATACCTGTTAATCAGGTAATGGCAGAACTTTTAAAGAAAGGAATTCTTGCAACAGTTAATCAAACAATAGACCCTGAAATTGCATTACAAATAGCAGAAGAACACGGTTTCCTTGCTGAAATACAAAGGGAAGGGGAAGAAGTATCTATTGTGGAAGAACTTCCAGAGGAAGAAAAGAAAAAACTGTTAGGGGAAGAGGAGGAAGAGGAAGGAGAGTTAGTAGAAAGACCTCCTGTTGTTACAGTTATGGGTCACGTTGACCATGGAAAAACAACCCTCTTAGATACAATAAGGAAAACAGATGTAGCAGCAAGGGAAAAGGGAGGAATAACCCAGCATATAGGTGCTTATAAAATAAAACTTCCAAATGGTAAAGAGATTACTTTTCTTGACACCCCAGGACACGAAGCATTTACAACTTTAAGGGCAAGGGGTTCAAAGGTTGCAGATATAGCTGTTCTTGTTGTTGCAGCTGATGACGGGGTAAAACCTCAAACTGTTGAAGCCATCAACCACGCAAAAAATGCAGGGGTACCAATTATTGTAGCTATAAATAAGATTGACAAACCTGGAGCAGATCCGGAAAGGGTAAAAAGAGAACTGGCCCAGTACGAACTTATTCCTGAAGAGTGGGGCGGAGATACTATTATGGTTCCTGTTTCTGCAAAAACTGGACAAAATATAGAGGAACTTCTTGAAAATATACTCCTTGTGGCAGAAATACTTGAACTTAAAGCAAATCCTAATAAACCTGCTGTAGGAACAGTTATAGAATCAAAGCTTGACCCTAAGAGGGGACCTGTTGCTACAGTGCTTATTGAAAATGGAACCCTTCATGTAGGAGATTACTTTGTTGCAGGTTACACATGGGGAAAAGTTAGGGCTATGTTTGATGAAAGGGGTAATCAGCTAAAGGAAGCAGGTCCAGGAACACCTGTTGAAGTATTAGGATTTAATGAAGTTCCAAATGCAGGGGATAAATTCATCGTTAAAAAATCAGAAAGGGAAGCAAGACAGCTTGCAGAATTGAGAAAACAGAAAAGAGAAGAGGAGCTCCTTGCAAAAAGAACAAGAATGCACCTTGAAAATCTTGCAGGGGCTAAAGAAGTCAATATTATTCTAAAGGCGGACGTTCAGGGTTCCCTGGAAGCACTCCTTAAGGCTATAGAGGAGCTATCTGAAAAGTTTGAAGACGTAAAAATAAATGTTATCCACAGCGGAATTGGAGCAATAACAGAAAGTGATGTAATGCTTGCAGCAGCCTCTAACGCTATTATTATAGGATTTAATGTTAGACCTGATGCTGCAGCAAGAAAAGCAGCAGAAGAGGAACAGGTTGATATTAAAATTTACGGCATTATATATGACGTCCTTGATGACCTTGAAAAGGCCCTTAAGGGTATGCTTGAGCCTGTTCAAAGGGAAGAACTACTTGGAACATGTGAAGTTAAGCAGATATTCAGGGTTAAAGGTGTTGGAACAGTAGCAGGTTGTATAGTAACTGAAGGTGTTATAAGAAGAAATGCTAAAGCAAGGCTTGTCAGGGATGGTGTTGTTATTTATGATGGAGAAATAAACTCCCTAAAGAGATTTAAAGAAGATGTAAAAGAAGTGGCAAAAGGTTATGAATGTGGACTAACCCTTAAAGATTTTAACGATATCAAACCCGGGGATATA
>CAZHWB010000092.1:0-9626 GCA_964536105.1 uncultured Aquificales bacterium
AGGTTTTTATCTATCACCTGAACAGTTCTTTCTGCTATCTCAAGCATTTCTTCTACAGGTGGAACCCTTGGAGAATGTATATCGTAAACCCCAACCCCTATTCCGTGGTCGTAGTTAAACCTTTCAAATGCCTCTATTATCTCCCCTTTAGACCTTGATGCTTCTATTGATATAACATCTGCATCCATAGCATAAATCCACTCTATAATCTCGTTAAACTCTGAATAACACATGTGGGTGTGTATCTGGGTAGTTTCTTTAACTGTGTTGTTTGTAAGTCTGAAGGCTTTTACTGCCCAGTTTAGATACTCTTTCTGTTTTCTTTTCTTTAATGGAAGTCCTTCTCTAAAAGCTGGCTCGTCTATCTGAATAACTTTTATACCTTCTTTTTCAAGGTCTAAAACCTCTTCCCTTAATGCTAAGGCTATCTGGTATGCAATCTCTTTTTTAGGTATGTCTTTTCTGTAAAAGGACCAGTTTAAAATCGTAACAGGACCTGTTAGCATTCCTTTCATCGGTTTATCTGTTAGACTTTGAGCATAAACTATTTCTTTAACTGTCATAGGAGAAGGTCTTGAAACATCAGAATAAATGATAGGAGGTCTTACACATCTAGTTCCGTATGATTGCACCCAGCCGTTTTTAGTAAATGCAAATCCTTCCATTTTTTCCCCGAAAAACTCAACCATATCTGTCCTTTCAAACTCCCCGTGAACAAAAACATCAAGTCCAAGTTCTTCTTGTATTTCAACTGCCTTTTTAATCTGCTCTTTTATAAAATCTTCATACTCTTTTGCAGATATTTCTCCTCTTCTAAATTTAGCTCTCATCTGACGAACTTCTTTAGTCTGTGGGAAACTTCCTATTGTTGTTGTTGGAAATCTTGGAAGCCCAAGCTCCTCAATCTGCTTTTTGTATCTTTCTTTAAACTCATCAGGTCTTTTTATCTCTTGGTTGTCTATATCTTTTATTGCCTGTCTTACCGCTTCATTTTTAAACTCATCCCTTACAGACTGTAGATTTTGAGATGGAACTTCTTTTCCTTCATTTATTATCTGTTTTAAAACCTTTATCTCCTCTAATCTTTCATCAGCAAAAGACAACAAACTTATAAGTCTATCGTCTAAGTGCCCTTTTTCTGGCTTTAATGATACAGGCAGGTGGAATAAAGGTGCTGAATTTGAAAGAACTATTCTATCTTCATCTACATATCTTTTTATCTCTTCTATAAGACTTAATGTTTCTTTGTAGTCTGTTTTCCAAGGGTCTCTTCCAGATATAACTCCAGCCTGTAATTTTTTATCTTTTGGAAAGCCATATTTTTTGAGATTTTCTAAATTTTCATTATTTACAACAAAATCAAGTCCTATCCCTGACACAGGAAGCTCTTTTGTTATTCTTTCAAAATGGTCTAAACTTTCATAGTAAGTATGAACAAAAATCTCTATATCAGTTATTCCATCAGTTATTACTTTGTATGCTTCTATTAGAGCATCAATTTTTTCATCGTTTAAATCTAAAACAAGAGCAGGCTCGTCAAACTGAACTGCCTTTACACCTTCTAATTGAAGCTCCCTTAACATCTGATTATAAACAGATGCTATCTCAAGAAGTAATGGTTTAAACTTTTCACTTTCATCTGCCTTTACCATCTTCATTAAAAGAGAGCCTTCCTGTTTTTCGTAAACTTTAGAAAGCATTAAATAGGTAAAAGCCCCAACTAAAACAGGCTTTGTCTCAACTCCAAATTTTTCTTTAGCCCACTTGTAAGATGTTAAAGGTCTGTTTTTAACAAGTTTAAATCCTCCTGTAAGCTCTGGGACAATGTAGTGGTAGTTTGTATCAAACCATTTTGTCATCTCACAGGCGATAGCATCTTTTGTTCCCCTAGCCATAGCAAAGTATCTATCAAGGCTGTCTTCTATGCTTTGAAATCTTTTTGGAACTGCATTTATCATTGTTGAAATGTCAAGTATAAAGTCATAAAGGGAAAAGTCGTTTGAAGGTATATAATCAAGACCTGCATCTATAACTTTTTTCATTCTTTCAATATCAACTTCTTCTGCTTTTTTCAGCATTTCTTCTTTTGAGATTTCCCCTTTCCAGTAGCTTTCTACTGCCTTTTTTAGCTCCCTGTTTGCTCCTATTTTTGGATAGCCAAAAACTGTTGTTTTTACAGACATCTTTACCTCCTCTTGCAAATGCAAATAATTTGCAAATATTAAAACACAATAAAATTGCAGATGCAAACCATTTGCAAAAAAGAGATTGAAAAGCGGTTAAAAGGATTTTTAAAGAAGAGGGAAAGGGGATAAACCCCTTTTATCTGATGTTAAGCTTCATATGCATATAAAACAGTGTTGTCAAAAAATATCTTTATCCCCTCCTTATCTGGTGTAGGGGGTTTTTTTGAGAGGATGATTTTTCTGTTTTTTCTTTTTTTTCTCTTTCTTTTTAAAACTATATTGGTACTGCTGATCTCCCTCTTTGGAAAAACTTCTTCATCAACACTACATATCTCTATACTTTCCTGCAGTTCCTTATCAAGAACCACGTTTTTGTCGTATAGAAAAAACAAAACATTCCTTAGTCTTATGCTTTCTAGACATGGTTCTAAATCCCTTTCTGAAAATGAAAATTCTGCACTGTTTCTATAAAGCACCGGTCTGTAATCCATCTTTCTCTCCCCCTGGTGTTTTTATCTTTTTTAAGAAAAAAGTGTGCCCATTTGTAAGTCCCTGATTTTTTTGATTTTGTGTACTGGCAGGTAATACAAAAATTGACAGTTGTCATTTAAAAAATTGACTACTGAGAACAATTATTAATATTAGATATTGAAAATTATTTTAAAGTTTATATAATGTGCTTAAAGAAATTTGATAGCACTGCTATCAAATCAAGGAGGTTAAAAAATGATACAGGTAAAAGTAAGGAATATAGGTATAGATTCTATAACAGGGGCACCTATACTTATGCTTGCAGATATTAATAATGAAGATGATATATACCCAATATGGATAGGGGTATCTGAAGCAGAGGGGATTATTTTAAAACAAAGTGGTGTTGAAACCCCAAGACCTTTAACATACGACCTTATGAAAAACATTATTGACCAGTTAGGTGGACGTGTTAAACAGGTGGCTATAGTTGATAAGAAGGATAACGCTTATATTGCGGAAGTTATTATAGAAAAAGACGGGGAGGAGATAGTTATAGATTCAAGGCCGAGTGATGCCATTAATCTTGCCCTAAGATTTGATGCTCCAATATTCCTTGATGAAAATGTTGTTAATAAAGTTAATCTTCAGGAAATAAAAGAAGAACTTAAAAAGGCTGAAAGCAAAGAAGAAAAGGAAGACAATATAGAAACTGTTGAAGACCTTGACAAGGAAGTTGGAGAAATAGAGATAAAAAAAGAACCAGAAATTGATGAGGAGCTTGAACAGTTTAGAAAAATGCTTGAACATATAAAACCTGAAGATTTTGCATTAAAACCTGAAGAGAAGAAAAATGGAGAAGAAAAGTAATTTTAGTAATACACCTCTTTTAAAAACAGCCCCTCTGGAGGGGCTATATATATTCCTTTTGTAGGATCATTTGATTTTAATATTTCCTTTAATTCTTCCAATGATAAAGATCCAAGACCTACCTGAACAGTATGGCCCACAATTTTCCTCACCATATATCTCAAGAAATGGGAGGCTGTTATCTCTATTTCCAGAATTTTTCCATCAAATCTAAGGTAAAGCTCCCTTATATCTACCTGTTCCCTTAAATAGTTTCCTTTTTTGGACATAGAAAGGAGATTTTTTGTGTTTTTTATTATTTCCAGTGCTTCTATCATTTTGAGTATGTCCAGTTTTTTTGATATATACCACCCAAAACCGTACAAAAAAGGATCTGGTTTTGTGTATATCCTGTAGATATACGTTTTTCCCTTTGCGCTAAATCTTGCATTAAAGGAAAGGGGAACTTCCTCTACTTTCTTAACTGCTATATCTCTGGGGAGGGTAGCATTGAGGTACTTGTATATTTCCTGGGGTTTTCTGTAGGTATTTGTTTTAAAATTTGCAACCTGTCCCAGTGCATGGACACCGGCATCTGTTCTACCTGATCCTATTAGCCTTATTTTTTCCTTAAAGAGAACCTCTAAAGCCTCTTCCAGTACCTGCTGAACAGATATATGGTTAGGCTGTCTTTGCCATCCGTAGTACCTTGTTCCTATATAACTGATAACCAGTTTATAGTTATATCTCTTTTTATCCTTCATTTTATCTCTAAGGTACATCCACATCTAAGTTTTTCTCTAAAAGGAAGGTAAAAACCTAAAGAATACCCCTGTATAGTCAAGTCAATACCTTTTTCTGACTGACTTACTGTTTCTACAGGGGAAACAAACACATCTACAGCCCTGTCAAATCTTATTTGTATAGTTTTGTTTGTAAATGGGTCTTCTATTTTTACTATCTGAATATTTTTAAATTCACTTTTAGATAAAGGATTACCATTTAAAAGTGTTTTTTCAAAAATAGCAAAATGAAAGTTTAACTCAAGGAGGTATATATTTTCATCCTGATTTTCTGTTTCTATATCAACAACATACTCAACTATATTATCTTGAATTTTGTAGAACTTTCTCAAAACAGTCTCATATTTCCTGTCCTTGTATATTCCTCCTTCCCTTTTAAGGAGAATTTCTCCATCTTTTACCTCAACAAGACTGAAAGGCTGGTTTGCAAAATCCCCATACTCTCTAAATGAACATCTATAAAAACTTTCCAGGGAAATATTTTTGTCTGTTATATGGTCTATAAAGGAGTTCTTATTATACCAGTCGTAAATAAGTTTATCTTTTATTTCCTCAGGGGATATCTCAAGCTCAGCTTCATGAATTGTTGATATTCCTTCCTCTGTTTTGTGGTTTTCCTTTGACTTTTCAAGGAATTTGTAGTGATACCCTTCTTTTCTACGGGTTAACGTATTTTGGAAATTAAACTCTTCATTTTTTAAAGAAAGTTCTACTACCTGTCCCCCTTCCTTTAAGGATATAAAGGTCAGTAAGTTCTTTGTGGATACTTTTATATCCCCATATCCATCTAAAAATGTATCTCCTATTTCTGTATAATCACTTTTCTTTTTTAGTTTTTCTGCCTCTTTTTCGGCTTTTATTAAAAATCTATATGCATTATTCCTTAAATTTGGAAGATACAGACCACCAAACACACCATGCCAGAGTACATCATTGCACTGGGATGCTAAAAGAGGTTCTAAAAAGGCTGTGTTCTCCTTTATATCCTTGTTTTTTATGGATAAATCAAGGAACCTTTTATGAATTCTATTTGCTTCAGGGTATTTTACAAAAAAGTTCTTCCATATGCTTCCTTTCACGTATTTTTCAAAATATTCAGACAGGCCTTCCTTCTCAAGTTTTTCTTTTAAAAATTCTATCTCCCTAAAGCTTTCAGGGGGTAAAGCCCATTCCCCCATTTCATAATATGAGGTAGTCGGAAGATAAACCAGCCCTTCCCCTTTTTCTTTATGGAAAAAATCTTTATACAGAGAGCTTTCCACTTTATCACTACCCTCTACAGCCTCTATAAACTCTTCCAGCCATCCCTTTTCATAAACCCACCAGTATGTTTTCGGCCAGATACCAAACTTTTCCCCATCATCAAATATAACTCCACATTTACCATCTGGAATAGAAGATAAATACTCCATTACCCTATCAACAGGCTTAAAAGGGGTTATATATCTCAGGGTTTTATCTATAGGGAAAACTCCCAATTTTTTCCCTTCACTTTCTGTAAAAAAGTATCCGTGGAGCTGATCTTTTTTAAAACCTACAGATATAAAATGATAATCATCAACCATAACGTATTTAATTCCTACATCAACTACATCTTTTATGATTGTGTCATCCCAGACCCTTTCTGTAAGCCATAGACCTTCTGGTTTTTGACCAAAGTGCTCTTTTATGAATCTATTTAACTTTTCTATCTGATATTTTCTATCATCTGAGGGAATAGATGCTAAAACAGGTTCATAAAAACCCCCAGAAAAAAACTCTATCTGCCCTTTATCGGCACATTTTTTCATTAAAGAAAAAAGATCCTTATGGTAAAAACGTATATATTCTAAAAGCCAACCGCTGAAATGTACGCTAAAACGAAAATCTTTTTTTGATACAACCTTAAAAAAAGGTTTATATGCTTTCTCAACAGCTTCATCTACAACTTCGTAAAAGTTCTCAACAGGCTGGTGGCAGTGGATACCAAATAAAAGCTTTACACCCATATTAAAACTCCGAATAATCTCCAGCTTCTATTAGAGCCATACCTATAGCTGCCAGTATAGCGTAGATTACAATTCCCATCAGTATAACAAGTATAACCCCTAAAACGGATGTTCCCCCATTTTTTACAAGCATCTGCTTAAAGATTTCCTGATCAGGATACTCACTTTTTAATTTAACAAGATTCTCATACGTTTTTTGTCCATACAGATAATTCCCATAAATACCTATTCCAACCCACAGGATAATCCAGAGGATAAATCCCACAAATGGAACTAAAGTAGCTAAGTTTAAAAGGATATAAATAAAAGCGTAAAGATACATCTTTCTGTAGCCTAACCAGTTGGCTGTGAAGAAAAAAGCAGCCCAGTTCCAGGAGATTTTACTTTCAGAGGATGCCATCAGCTTCCATTTTGCTATGTAGTAATCGGCATTTTTCTGTACGTAAAGTCTTATAGTATCTTCATCAAACTCCTCTAACAGCTTTTTAATAACCATCATCTCCCCCTTTTTGTTTTGAAAATTATAATATATCTGTTTGTAGTTTTCTTTTAAAACTCTGCTTTATAATAAAAAGCAAATGAATAAAAATAAGGAGGACTTCCTTGACTAAGGAATACAATTTTAAAGAAATAGAAGAAAAACTTCTAAAGGAATGGGAAGAGAAGGATTTATTTAAAACAGAGGAAAAACCTGATAAAGATAAATTTTATGTTCTGGAGATGTTTCCATATCCATCAGGCAGAATTCATATGGGGCACGTTAGGAACTATGCCATTGGAGATGTTGTAAACCGTTATCTAAGGATGAAAGGTAAGAATACACTTCATCCTATGGGATGGGATGCTTTTGGAATGCCAGCTGAAAACGCAGCAATAAAGAGCGGTGTTCATCCTGCAAAGTGGACATATGAAAATATTGACTACATGAAAAAAGAACTTAAAAGACTTGGTTTTTCATATGACTGGAACAGGGAAGTAACAACGTGTTCCCCAGAATACTATAAATGGAACCAGTGGATTTTCCTGAAAATGTACGAAAAAGGGATAGCTTATAGAAAGTCTGCCGTAGTCAACTGGTGTCCCCATGACATGACTGTACTGGCAAATGAGCAGGTAATAGAAGGAAGATGCTGGAGATGTGATACCCCTGTAGTACAGAAAGAAATTCCCTCATGGTTTTTGAGAATTACAGACTATGCAGAAATCCTTCTTGATGATTTAGAAGAGCTAAAAGGAAAGTGGCCGGAAGCAGTGCTGACCATGCAGAAAAACTGGATTGGTAAATCTGTTGGAGCCACAATAAAATTTCCTGTTGAAAATTCAACCCAGATAATTGAGGTTTTTACAACAAGACCAGATACTATTTTTGGCGTTACATTTATGGCACTTGCGCCGGAACATCCACTTGCTGTTGAGCTTGCAAAGGGTACAGACTATGAAGAAGAAGTGGAAGCTTTTGTTCAAAAATACCTTTCAATGTCCACAAAGGAAAGAAATATTGTAGAAGAGAAAGAAGGGGTCTTCACCGGCAGGTATGCTGTAAATCCTTTAACAGGGGAAAAAGTACCTATCTGGATAGCAAACTATATACTGTGGGGTTACGGAACAGGGGCTATAATGGCTGTTCCTGCCCATGACGAAAGAGACCACGAATTTGCAAAAAAATACGGTATCCCAATAAAACCTGTTATAAAACCTTTAGAAGGTGAATGGAACTACGAAGAAAAGGCTTTTGAGGAAGAAGGAATTCTTATTAATTCAAACGGTTTTGACGGCTTAACATCTTCAGTTGCAAAAGAAAAAATTACCCAGGAGCTAGAGAAAAAAGGAATTGGAGAGAAAACAATAAACTTTAGATTAAGGGACTGGAATATTTCAAGACAGAGATACTGGGGAACACCTATTCCAATTATTTACTGTGATAGCTGTGGAACAGTTCCCGTTCCAGAAGAAGACCTGCCGGTTTTACTACCTGAAAATGTTGAATTTACAGGAATGGGAAATCCCCTTGAAAAAGTAGAAGAGTTTGTAAACACAACCTGTCCCAAATGTGGAAAACCTGCCAGAAGGGAAACTGACACTATGGATACATTTATTGACAGTTCATGGTATTTCCTCAGATACTGCGACCCCCATAACCAGAATAAACCTTTTGATAAAGAAAAAGCAGACTACTGGATGCCTGTTGACCTGTACATTGGAGGAATAGAGCATGCCGTTCTGCATCTTCTGTATTCAAGATTTTTTACAAAGTTTTTAAAGGATATTGGCCTTGTAGATGTAAAAGAACCTTTCACACAGCTTCTAACCCAGGGAATGGTACTCAAAAAATGGATAAAAATTGAAAAACTTCTTGAAATTCTTGGGGTTGATGAAAATATAACAATAGATCAACTTAAAGAAAAGATAAAAAATCTTAAATAATAGGTGTGGAGGTTACCCCTCCACATTTTAATATTGTATGTAGCCTGAAGTTTATCTTTAATGTAATCAATATATTCAACGTTTATCTTAAAGAGTTTTGTGGAAAAATAGTTAACATAGGTTTATATTTGTATATACATTTAAAACCGCTAATAAACGAGGTTAAATTATGTTTGTAATTAATAAGTGGGGAAATTCACAAGGGATAAGAATACCAAAGAAGTATTTAAAACAGTTAGGACTGAAGGTTGGCGATAAAGTAGAGCTAAGAGTAGAAGATGGAAAACTTGTAATTGTCCCTGTTAAAAATAGAAGAAAACCAAAGTTAGATATTCATAAATTATTTGAAGAAGAATATAAAGAAAATGAGGAATATAACTGGGGAAAAGTGGGCAGGGAGGTATGGTAGATTACATTCCTGAAAAAGGGGACATAATCCATTTTAACTTTGACCTGTCTGTAGGACATGAACAAAGGGGAAATAGATATGCAGTTGTTATAAGTCATTATGTTTTTAATAAAAACACTGGTATGTGCTTTGCTATCCCTATAACCTCTAAGTGTAAAGGTTATTCCACACAAAAATATATTAAAGCAGGAAAAATAAAAGGCTGTGCGTTAATAGACCAATTAAAAAGCATAGATTACAGGGCAAGAAAAGTCGTTTTTAAAGCAAAACTTCCAGAAGAGCAGTTAGAAGAAATCCTTGATATTATAGAAGCTATCATTTTTTCTTGATTCTCCAAGCAAAGCATGGTCTTTTGCTTCAGGAAGCATATTGATAAAAGTCTATTATAGATTTCCCCTAATGTGTCTTTGGGAATGTGTGGATTTATTTTTGATATACTTTAAAAAAAATCTATTTTTTAATATTACGTCTGATAAACTTTCTCTTTCTTCATTTT
>CAZHWB010000093.1:0-6918 GCA_964536105.1 uncultured Aquificales bacterium
ATCTTCAATAAACACATCACCTATACGAAGTTTCAAAACAGGTTCCTTAATAATCCTTCCTACAGGCTTTATCTTTAGATTTAGTTCTTTTGCCTTTTCTTCTATTGCCTGTAAATTTGTTTCTTTAACAGATATAACAACAAGACTTCTCATTTCATCAAAAAGCTCAAATTCTGGCCTATAGGAGGTATCTATAGATAGATCAAGACCATATGTTCTTTCTGGAGAAAAGGCAGATTCTATTAACGCTGTTATTAAACCTCCATCTGAAACGTCATGGGCAGATTGTATAATTTCTTTGTTTTTCTGGAAAAACTCTGATAAGTTTTTTTCTATATTTAGATCTACAGGTGGAATTTTTCCTGATACTTTACCGTGAATTTCTTTCAAAAACTCACTTCCGTTTACTGTAGGGGGCTTGTCAATTTCACCAATCAGTAAAACAATGTCTCCTGCCTCTTTATAAAAACTTGAAATGGCATCTTCAGGTCTGTCTAAAACCCCTACAGCTACAACTATAGGAGTGGGATATACATTTATTCTTTTATCCGGTAGAACTGTTTCGTTGTACAGGGAAACATTTCCACTTATAACAGGTGTGTTAAGTTCTCTACATGCATCTGCCATACCTTTTGTTGCCTGTTCAAACTGCCACATTATCTCAGGGTTTTCAGGGTTTCCCCAGTTTAAACAGTCTGTTATGGCAAGGGGCTTTGCACCAGTTATGTACACGTTCCTTACAGCTTCTGAAACGACCCTCTTTCCACCTTCATACGGATCAAGATAAACCCATCTTCCATTTCCATCTGAGGATATAGCTACTGCTTTTTCTGAATTTATTTCCGGTTTTACAGCCCACTTTATTCTAAGTACTGCAGCATCTGATCCAGGTTTTACAACAGTATTAATTCCAACTTCATGGTCATACTGTCTATAAACCCACTCTTTTTTAGCTATTGTAGGGGAGGATATAATCTTTCTTACTGCTTCTTTTATATCAACTTTTGGTAATGTGTCCTGGTTAAACTCCCTTGTTTCTTTTAAATACTCTGGCTCTTTTCTGGGCCTGTTATACACAGGGGCATCATCAACAATAGCTGATATGGGAAGATCCGCTACTTTTTCTCCTCTATAGTAGACTTCCATTCTACCTGTGTCTGTTGTCTCACCTATAACGGCAGCTTCAAGACCATACCACTTAGCTGTTTTTATTACCTCTTCAACATTTTCTTCATTTACAGCATACAGCATTCTTTCTTGCGATTCAGATAGGAGTATCTCATAAGGGGTCATATTTTCATCTCTGAGTGGTACATTCTCAAGATAAACTCTTACGCCCATTCCGGATTTTGAACCAAATTCTGAGGTTGATCCGGCAAGTCCTGCAGCTCCAAAATCCTGACAGCCTTCTATTAGACCTTTTTCCATTACTTCTAAGGTACATTCAATTAATCTTTTTCCAAAAAATGGGTCTCCTATCTGGACATTAGGTCTTTTATCCTCTGTTTCTTCAGAAAATTCTGCTGAAGCCATTGTAGCACCATGGATACCGTCTCTACCTGTGGCAGAACCAACCATAACCATTTTCTGGCCGATCTTTGTAGCTCTAGCTCTAAACATCTTATCTTTTTCTAAAATCCCAAGACAAAAGGCGTTTACCAATGGATTTCCTGCATAAACTTCATCAAAAACCACTTCTCCACCAACAGTGGGAACTCCTATACAGTTGCCATAAAAACCAATTCCTTTGACAACACCCTGGGCTATAGGTTTCGCATCTTTTATATTTTTTCTTTTTCCATCATTTCTTGGATCTCCAAACCTTAAACTGTCAAAGGCACATACAGGTCTTGCGCCCATAGAAAGGATATCCCTTATAATACCTCCAACACCTGTTGCTGCTCCATGGAAAGGTTCTATATATGAAGGATGATTATGACTTTCTATTTTAAAGGCAACTGCGTATTTATCATCTATTTCAACAACACCTGCATTTTCCCCAGGTCCCTGCAAAACCCAGGGGGCCTCTGTTGGAAAAACCTTAAGGAAAGGTTTTGATGATTTATATGAGCAGTGCTCACTCCATAAAGCTCCGAAAATACCCAGTTCTACTTCATTAGGTTCTCTTCCTATAAGATCTATTATTCTTTTATATTCATCAACTGTTAATCCATGGGCTGAAAGGATTTTCTCATCCATAAAAAACTCCTTAAGAGGATTGAATTTTAGTTTATTTATTTTAACAGGAGTTTTTATATCTCTGTTAATGGATGTTTTGAAAAGCCCATCTTTTGCCTGTAAATACTTACGGTATTTACCAGTAAAGAGGCCACTGTCATAGGTCCGACTCCCCCGGGAACCGGGGTTATGGCATAGGCTTTTTCTTTTATATTTTCAAAATCTGTATCTCCAACTAATTTCCCATTTTCAAGTCTATTTATTCCAACATCTATAACTACTACACCATCTTTTACCATATCCGATGTTATAAGATTAGGTTTTCCAACTGCAACAATGAGGATTTCTGCTTTCTTTGTGTGGGATTTTAAATCTTTTGTATTTCTGTGGCATATTGTAACAGTGGCATCTTCATTTTTTAGAAATAGCAATCCCATAGGTTTTCCTACAATATTGCTGGCCCCAACTATAACAACATCTTTTCTTAAAAAATCTATTTTGTAATGCTTTAACATTATCCATATACCTAGAGGAGTACACGGAATTATTCCGTCAGATTTTCCTGTTGCCAGTTTTCCCATATTTATAGGATGGAAACCGTCAACATCTTTTTTAGGATTTATTGCTTCTATTATTTCTGTAGCGTTTATATGGGGAGGTAAAGGAAGCTGGACTAAAATACCATCTACATCATCATCACCATTTAGCTTTCCTATAAGTTCTAAAAGCTCTTCCCCTGTTGTGTCCTCTGGAAGATGAAAAAATAAAGAGTTTATACCTACATAACTACAGCTTTCCCTTTTATTTTTAACATACACCTGACTTGCAGGATCATTTCCTACTAAAATAACCGCAAGGGCAGGTTTTCTCAGCCCCTTCTTAACGTACTCATCTATTTCCATTTTCAGTTGATCCTTGATCTTTTTGGATAAAGCTTTTCCATCTAAAATGATAGCCATTTATCAAACCTCTAAACAGAATTTTTCTTTTATTTTTTCCATTTCCCTGACATCAAATATCTTTAAAATTTTTGCTACAAACATATCTCCCTTTTTCAGGAGTTTTGCCTTATAAACAGGTGTGTTATTTAAGCAGGCAAATATTTGAGGATCTTTTATTTCTATTTCTATTCCCTCCTTTAGTAAGGATAACGTTAATTCCTCGCTACCTATAACCAAGTCTAATTTTAAAAAAAACTGTTCCTGAACCATTATGTCTCCATGAAAGACTTTAGGTTATATATTATAGCCAAACCTGGAATATAATACTTTTACCAAAATTAGATTTAGGTTTTAATTAATGAGAGAGTTTTTTATAGCTTTTCTTGTTCTTTTACTTCAAACATCCGTACTTACTAAATATTTTTCTATTCAGGGAATATCACCTGATATTGTAACAATTGTTGTTATTTTATTTGCCCTAAACAAACCTTTGTATAATTCAATAAAACTTGCTACAGTTATTGGTTTATTTCAGGATATATTTTCCTCTTCATTTTTTATAAAAAACCTGCTTATAAAAAATATGATGGTCTTATTTGCATTTTCCGTTAAAAGGTACTTTTTTACTTACGGCTTTTTTATTAAGAGTTTAATTATCATTTTTCTGTCTTTACTTGATATTCTTGTTAAGATCACTTTTACATACTTTAAAACAGGCATAATATATATATCTCCAGGTTTTTTACTTTATGTGTTATTAAATTTTCTTATCTTTGGGGTGTATTACGTTATAAATGAGTATAAAAAGGGTTAAGTTTTTAGTATTTTTCCTTATAGGACTTTTTTTAGTTCTTACCGGTAGATTGGTGTATTTGCAAGTAATAAAGGGGGAGTATTACAGAGGACTATCAACAAAAAACCATTTAAAGTTTTTTATATCCATACCCCCAAGGGGCAAAATCTACGACAGGAATGGAATTCTTTTAGCATACGATAAGCCTGTATACAATCTGTATGTTTTTCCCTATGATGTAAAGCAAGGGGCAAGAACAAAAGAAGAAAGAAGGGAAAAAGTAGAAGATCTAGCCTTTAGACTGGAAAAGTTTCTTGGAATAAAACTATCTGAAAAAATCAAGGAGAAAATTTTAAAGGGATACGCAAAAAAAGTTGTTATATACAGGGGATTAGATAAAAAACAGATAGAAACAATATATTCTTATCCTCTGCAACTGAGGGATATTCATATAGAGGTTAGACCTAAAAGAATATACACAGAACATACAAAATACCTTCCCCATCTTATTGGATTTGTAGGCTATCCTTCCAAGAAGGATCTGAGGGAAAATCCCCATCTTCCTCCGGATATGTTTATAGGTAAACAGGGAATAGAAAAGATGTATAACGATTATTTAACAGGCCAGTTTGGGGTCAAAATGGTAATGGTTGATGCTTTTGGAAGGACAAAAAAAGTTTTACTGGATATTCCTCCTAAAAGGGGAAAGGATATATACCTTACTGTAGACACAAAAATTCAAAAAATTGTATATGAGTCCTTTGAAAAATCTAAACAGAAATCCGGTGCAGTTATTATAATTGATCCTAATTCTTACGAAATAATCGCCCTTATGAGTTATCCAATATACGACCTTCAAAAGTTTGTAAAAGGTTTCACCAAAGAAGAATGGAGAAAGCTTATTGAAAACAAATATAAACCTCTTTTTAACAAAGCTTTAGGCGGGCTTTATCCCCCAGGTTCTATATTCAAAATAATTGTTGCTGCAGCAGCCCTACAGGAAGGAATAATAGAACCAGATACCAAAATAGAAAGTAAAGGTTTCATACAGATAGGTAAATGGAAATACAGAAACTGGGATTTAAGTGGCTGCGGAAAAATTGATGTAAAAAGGGCTTTAGAAATGTCATGTGATACATTTTTTTACCAGGTGGGTATTAAGCTTGGGTCTATGAGAATAGCTGAATATTCTCATCTTTTTGGTTTAGGTGAGAAACTAAACCCACGTATAGAAAGAAGGGTTTCCAGAATACCTACCCCTGAATGGAAAAAGCGATATATAGGTGAATCCTGGTATTTAGGTGATACGGTAAACTACAGTATAGGACAGGGATTTTTAGCAATAACACCCTTTGACAGTGTAAAAATAATAGCCCCCATCGCAAATGGAGGTTTTGTTTATAAACCTCACCTCCTTAAAGCATATTTTGATACAGATAAAAATAAACTTGTTGAAATTAAACCAGAGCTGATTAGGAGCTTAAATATCAGAAGGGAATATATAAACGCTATAAGAAAAGGCTTATATCTTGTGGTTTATGGGAAAAGAGCAACAGCAAAAGATTTGAAGGATGCCCCTGTAAAAAATGCAGGGAAAACAGGAACAGCCCAGGTTTACAGACATGAAGAGCACAATGTGAAGATAGATAAATGGGAACTTCAAAACCATGCCTGGTTTGTGGACTTTGCACCTTACAAGGATCCCAAATATGTAATTTCTGTTTTTGTTGAACATGGAATAGGAGGAAGTAAGACAGCGGTTCCCATTACAAAAGAGATTATTAACAGACTGTACGAGGAAGGCTACTTTGAAAAAAATTAAGGATATTATAAAGGAACTTGATACTCCCCTGTTTGTAAGTGTTCTTTTTATTGTTTTCTGGGGAGTTATAAATATGTATAGTGCTACTATCCACGAGTATAAATACCTTTACTTGAAGCAATTTTTATATGCAATTATTGGAATAACCCTTGCTTTATGGATTTCAAAGATTGATTACAGAAAATTAATCCAATTTTCTTTTCATCTTTATATTCTAGGGGTTATTTCCCTTATAGCTGTTTTGCTAATTGGAACAAAAATACTTGGTGCCCAGAGATGGATATCTTTAGGTCCTATAACAATACAGCCTTCAGAGTTAATGAAATTTGTAACTATTCTTGTATCTGCAAGAATTTTAGGCCAGGCTTATGAAGGGGGAAGACTGGTTGATGCCCTTAAAGTTCTTGCTCTGGTGTCTATCCCCGTTATTTTAACACTAGCCCAACCTGATCTTGGAACAGCTATAATGATATTACTCCCTGCAGTAATAGCCATTTTTATATCTGGAATTAATCGTATCTATATATTCCTCTCTATCTTTGCCTTTTTAATATCCTCTCCATTTATATGGCAACATCTAAAAGATTATCAAAAAAACCGTATCCTTGCTTTCTTACAGCCAGAAAAAGATCCCTTCAATACTGCATACCATCTTATTCAATCTAAAATAGCAATAGGTTCAGGGAAAATTTTTGGGAAAGGGTACCTTCAAGGAACCCAGTCTAAGCTATTTTTCTTACCTGAACAACATACAGATTTTATATTTGCAACAATTGGCGAAGAATGGGGATTTATAGTTTCCTTTTTTCTCTTATCCCTATACCTTTTTATAGGATTAAGGATTATTTTTTGGGGAAACAAAATTTCTGACCTTTACGGAAAGTATATCTGTTACACATCTGG
Organism: uncultured Aquificales bacterium; assembly: GCA_964536105.1. Classification (GTDB taxonomy): domain Bacteria; phylum Aquificota; class Aquificia; order Aquificales; family Hydrogenothermaceae; genus JAADDV01. The sequence goes on from CAZHWB010000093.1 coordinate 6,638, forward strand.
CAGTCTTATCACAATACAGGCTTTTATAAATATAGCAATGACAGTAGGGCTTGCCCCTGTTGTCGGTATTACACTCCCAATGATAAGTTACGGCGGATCTTCAATGATCACGTTTCTTGCTATTATAGGACTTGTATTTAGTGTAATAAGGGAACATAGAAAGGAAACGGAACTTGGAAAGCCTAAATTTTAGTATAAATTGCACCTGACCATAAAGGATTTTGCAGTCTCTTAACTTGTAACAGCACCTATGCCCCTTTACCTATCTACATTGATTTATT
>CAZHWB010000094.1:0-8893 GCA_964536105.1 uncultured Aquificales bacterium
CTGAAGGGCCCTGGGAGACTACCAGGTTGATAGGCCACAGGTGGAAGCTCAGCAATGGGTGGAGCCGAGTGGTACTAATCGCCCGTGTGGCTCGGCCTCTTACTTCTTAATGCCTCTTCTTCTTCCCTTATTCTATTGCCAGTTCGCCTGGTGCCCATAGCGGGGAGGTTACACCCGGTCCCATTCCGAACCCGGCAGTTAAGCTCCCCTGCGCCTATGATACTGGCCGCGAGAGCGGTCGGGAAAGTTGGTCGGTGCCAGGCTCTATTATTTTGTAAAACTTTTTTCCAACTCTTATCAATTGCTTTTTTCCTTTTCTGTTTTAATCTTACTTTATGGTTTACATATCTGTTTTTTTGTTTTTGTTCTTTTCTCTGGGGATATTCTCAGCTTCGCTGATACATGATATCCACGTTCCTATCTATATTCCTTTGTTATTTCTCCTTCTTCCTCTTTTTTTTAGAGGATATATTTCTGTTTTCTTCTTAGGCCTGTTTTTATTTATTTTGGGTTTTTTCTCATTTCAGGAGGATAAAACCTTCGTTTATCCTAAAGAGAAATTCAAAGAGCCTGTTTTTGTGGAATGCATTGTTTCTTCTATTCCGAAAAAAACTTTTGATAATTACTTTTTTAAATGTGATGTTATTAATTCTAATAATGCTTTTTTGCTGGATCGTAAGATAAATGTTTATATAAAAGATCTACTTAATGAAAAAATATTTTTTAATTCCAGGATTACTTTTTTTTCTAAAGTATACGGAGATGACAGTTTATATTTTTTTCCAATAAAGGGTTTTTTGGTTGTTGATAATTCTGAAAATATATTTTTTTATCTTTTTTCTTTCAGGGAGTTTTTAAAAGAAAGGTATTACCGTTTTTCTATCTCCCAGGAAACTTTTTATTTAGGAAAAGCTTTGATATTTGGTGAAAAGGGGGATATTCCTGAAGATGTAAGAAATTCCTTTATAGAAACCGGTCTTGTCCATCTTCTTGCCATATCAGGAATGCATGTAGGAATATTTATTGGAATGCTGTCTACAATACTGTTTTTTGTAAGAAGTGATTTAAAAAATAAGATTTTCCTTTTTATCCTTCCTTTATATGCCTTTTTAACAGGTCTTAACTTACCTGTTTTAAGGGCATCTTTAATGGCATTTCTTTACTTTCTGGGAAGGGTCCTTTATTTAAAGGTTGATCTTTTAAATGTTTTATTTTTGGTGGCTTTTTTTATTCTTATCTTTTCCCCTGAATCTCTTTTTTCCCCTTCTTTTCAGCTTTCTTTTTCAGCAACCCTTGGAATTATATTGGCATTGAAGAATTATAATTTTTCTGTAAATACAAAGTATCTTTTAGCTCCCTTTTACACTTCTTTGATAGCTGTTTTATTTACACTACCTGTGCTTATTTATCATTTTGGTAGTTTTTCTTTGTCAAGTATTATATTTACTCCCCTTGTTTTACCTGTTCTTTATATATATTTACTTCTTTCTTTTTTAAACCTTGTAACATTTTTTTCTTTTGAATATATAGTTTTGATAATGGATTTTTTTGGGAAGGTACTTTTGGATTTTGTTTCTTTTCTGGATACCTTTTCTATTTATCTCACAGGATTTGATTTAAATGGATATGTTGCTTTATTTTCTTTCCTTTTACTTGTTCTTATTTTTGCTTTAAATATCGGATCTTTTTACAGAGTTGTTTTTAGTCTTTTTTTCTTTTTTGTAGTTTTATTATTTTCAAAGGCTGATACCTTGTCTTACAGGGTGTTTTCTTTTAAAAAAAGGGGCTATCCTGATATCTTCATAAAAACTCCGTATTATGAATGTTTTTTCCACTTTTCCTTTCAAAATAAAAAAATTGAAAATCTTATTAGAAAATTTGGATGCACGAGCATGCTGTTTTTTTCAAACAGCATAGATTACAATGATATAAGCATACGAAGATCAAACAGGGGATTTGTTATAAAAGGAGAAAATTTTAAATTTTTTATAAAGAATAAAACTGCATCTTTTTCCTTTTATCCATGACCAAAAAAATAGACCATTGCAAAAAATACTGCAGATAGGGTTGCTATTAGAAGTATTACCTTAAATATAAAGCTGAGCATACCTCCTATAACTCTAAGAACGCCGATTATAAGAATAACAAGTACCGATAAAAGAAAGTATGTTCCTTCCTCTGTGTTGAGCATATCTTTAACAGGTTTTGGGGCAATTGTTTCAATTTTATGTTTTACATCCTGTATTGTTTCTTTATACATTTTTTCAATTTTCTTTTCTATTTCTTCAAAACCACCATTACCTAAATATCCCATTTTTACACCTCTATGTATTTCCAGTTTCCTTTTTTGAAAAAAAACCATAAAAGAAAAGCTTTAATAAATGTTTCAAATACCATTATTAAATATACAAAAATTATTTCTTTAAGGAAAATCGCCGCAAAAAATGAGGGTATTATCCTGAATATCCAGAAGGACAGATTGTTTACAACAAGGGTTAATTTTGTTGCACCGGCTCCCCTTAATGCTCCATTCAGTACAAATTCAACAGCTAGGGGAATTTGGGATATACCTACAATTTTTAAGTATAGTGATGCTTCCTGCACTGTTTTTTCATCTTGTGTGAAAAACATAACCAGATATTCAGGAAATATTATTAGAAAAATTCCTATGCTACCCATGAAAATGGATGCTAATTTTACTGTTTCTATTACGCTTCTTTCTGCTTTTTCTATTTCATTTGCTCCTAAGAACTGCCCTACAAGAACCATTGAAGCAACGGCAAATCCAAATCCTGGCATAAAAGCAAGACCTTCTATTCTTAAACCTATCTGATAACCTGCAAGAACGAATGTTCCAAAACCTGCTATGATTTTTACAAATACCAGGAAAGAGGAAAAAGATAAAACTTTTTCAATACCTGCTGGTACACCAATTTTTAATGCTTTCTTTATCAGTTGAAAGTCAAATTCTGGATACAGTGTTATTTTTCTTATTTTCAGTAGGAATACAGCTAGAAAGATCAAAACTTCCAGTATGTATGAGATAGTTGTTGCTATAGCTGCCCCTTCAACTTCAAGTCTGGGAAATCCGCAGTTTCCAAAAATCAGGCAGTAGTTCAGGAGTGTATTTATTAGGTTGGTAAATATTCCTATGATAAGGGGGGTTTTTGTGTCTCCAGATGCATTTAAACCGCTATATAATACGCTTCCTACAAATAAAAAAGGCAGTGAGTAAGATAAAATAGAAATATACTTACTTCCAAGCTCTAAAACATCCTGGTCTGTACCCATCAGCTCAAAGTAGACATGGTTTTGGGTCAGGCAAAAGAAAAAAAAGGGAAATGATGTTAAGAAAGACACAATTAAAAGGTTGAATACTGTTTTATCTGCTTTTTTATATTCCTTTGCTCCGTAAAATCTTGAAACTAACGCATTTGTTCCTGTATAGAATGTTGATAGAAATGCATATATAAGGATTATAAGCTGTCCGCTTAAACCTACAGATGCGATGGCTTCAGGGGACAATCTTCCTACCATAAGCATATCAATAAGTAGCTGAACTGTATCAAGGAAGTTATTCAGTGCCGCTGGCAGTGCTAAATGCAGGATTTTTTTCTTTAAAGGATCCATTCCTTTTTAGCTACAAGGGAAGATATATAAGCTTTTTCTTTATCTGGTTTTATAATCTCCTTTTCCTGATAAAAAATTATATGCATATCTGAAAAACATCTTAAAAGTTCATTTTTTCTTAAAAGATAATCTTTATTTTTAGGTTGCATAAATCCTTTTTCTTTATGGTAGGTAAATGTTTCAAATATTAAGATCCCCCCTTTTATAAGGGCTTCTTTGATCTGGGGAAATAACCTTCTATTAAGGTAATTTATATTTAAGATTAAAGAATACTTATTTTCAGAGAGGTTATATGTATCCAGGTCTGCCAATATAGGATTTATATTTTTTTTATTTTTCAGATTTTCTAAAGCAACGTCTGATATATCTACAGCATCTACTTTAAACCCTATTTCAGCCAGATATATACTGTTCCTCCCAAGACCGCAGGCTATATCAAGGGCATAACCTTTTGGTGCTAAATAAGCAAATTTCTTAACAATTTCTGATGGTTCATTTAAAAGATATTCCCCAGAGGAATATTTCTTGTTCCATTTTTCCCTATCTTTTAGCATTACCTAAGATACTCCTGGATAGCTTTGTTATATTCTTCCCTTAGTTCAAGTAAAACATCCACAACTTCCCTTACTGCACCATCTCCCCCTTCCTTTTCTGTTATATATATGCAGTTCTTTTTCATAATTTTTGGTGCAGAGGGAACACATACAGGAAAGCCAACCCTTTTTAAAACAGGAAGATCAACAAGATCATCACCTATGTAGAGTACATTTTCATATTTTAAACCTGTTTTTTTGAGTATCTCGTTGATAGCTTTTAACTTATCTTTTTCATTCTGGTATATGAAATCTATCTTTAACTCTTTTCCTCTTTTTTCAACAATTTGGCTTTCCCTACTGGTAATCAAGGCTGTCTTTATTCCTATATTTTTTAGGAGTTTTATACCTAATCCATCCTTTACATTAAAGGTTTTTATTTCTTTTCCTTCTGATGTGTAGATTATTTTCCCATCTGTCAAGACACCATCCACATCCATTACAAATAGCTGAATACTCTTAGCTTTTTCTGACAACGTTTTCATTTGACTATACCTACGTTAGATGTTTTAATAAAAGAAGGTGCTTGCTTAAGCAAGCACCTAAATGCGGTAGGCCCGGTAAATACTTCTAGGAGGGTAGCAGAAGTATTATATTATAATATATGAATATTTTCAAAAACCTATAATTTTTGTCATAAAAATACCGATAAAGAAATATTAATTCCCCAAAGGAGGTAGATACGTCATGAAAAGACTTTTAAAAGCTGCTGCTGTTTTAGGCGTTTCGGCAGTAGTTTTCACAGGTTGTGCTACAAAGGGATATGTGGATCAGCAGGTAGCACCAATTAAGGAAAAGCTCAATCAGTTAGAGCAGAGGATATCTAATCTTGAAGGTATAAAGGCTCAGGTTCAAGAAAATACTCAAAAACTTCAAATGATAGAAAGGGAACACGCTGATATAAAAGCTCAGCTCAGACAGGTTGAAGAAACTGCAAATGCTGCCTACACTAAAGCTACAAACAACGAACAGGCTATTGAGGATTTAAACGCTGCAATACAAAGACAAAGCCACAACCTTGAAAGAATTCTTGGAAAACATTACGCAAAATAAGCATCTATTTTAAAGGGGTTGCATACCCCTTTCTTTCTTTTTCTGTATAATCCAGTATATCTTTGTTAATATCTGGGAATTTTTCTGTTATTTCATTTTTATCTTCCTGGGATAAAGAAAATACCTCTATTAAAACTGTTCCGTTTTTGTATAACTTGTAATCTTTTTCTGTAATATGAACAGGGGTTCCCTTTGGAACAATATCAAATAATCTTTCAACGTCCCTGTTATACATCCTTATACATCCGTGGCTCACTTTCATACCAATTCCAAATTTCTTACTTGTTCCGTGCATAAGAAAAGAGGTATTTCCTAATCTCATTGCTCTAGTTCCCAGGGGATTATCTGGACCTGGAGGAACAACTTCAGGTAGATCAGGGTTTTCTTCCCTTATACTTTTTGGAACCCTCCATTCAGGGTTTCTCCTTTTCTCTGTTATCTTAAAATCTCCTACAGGGGACTGATTTTCATCTGTTCCTATTCCTACAGGTATTGTTATGACGTAAGGTTTGTTGTTTATCATTACTGGGTAGTACAGTCTTTTTTCTGACAGATTTATGTATATATGGTAAAACTCAAAATCTTTTTCAGGTATAAGCCTCTTCCTTGGAACAAATATAGCTTCCCCTTTTTTTATATCATTTGGATTTACATATTTATTTGCTATTCTGAGTTCATCGTATCCCATATCTAAAAGTTTTGCTATTTCTATAAGGGTTTGGTTTTTTTCTGATATGTATATCTGATTTGTTCCAAATAAATTTCCTTTTTCTATTGGAAATATATTAATATACGGTTCAAACATATCATATTCAGGGTTTTCTATTACAAAGTATTTTTTTCTTTTGAGGAATGAGTAATTCTCATTTAGTATTCTTCTTCTTTTTTCTTCCTTTGTTTTAAGGAACAGGTTGTTAGCTAAAACAAACAGTTTTAATTTTGTATCTTTGGAAAGGGGCTGATAGTAGATTTTTCTAAGAAGATTGTCCATCTTCTTTACATAGGGCATGGCCCTTTGTTTAACAACAGGTCTTGTTCCTAAAACAAAATACGAAATTCCGAGTATTTCATAGGCTATTTCTTTTTCAAGTTTTGAAATACGGTTTTTTTCTAAAAATTTCTCCGCTGATTTAATAGCTGTTATATAATCTTTGTTCCTTATTGCATTAACAGCTTTTTTAAAATAAATCCTACTCTCTTCCTGGGAAACTTCTATCTCTGCATCTTTTAATAATCTGTCTAGATCGTATGCAAAAGCCTGAAGGAAAATAGTCATAAAAGTTGCTAAAATGTAAAACATAAGAAAATTTTATCATTTATACTGTGAACTTTTTATGACAAAGATATTTTTAGGTCTTGGTTCTAATGTTGGGGATAGAACAGAAAATATAAGAAGGGCTGTTAGCATTTTATCAAAAGAGGTATATAAGCCCACTTTATCACGGTTTTATGTATCAAAAGCTGTGGGATATAAACATCAACCAGACTTTATAAATGCTGTTTTAAGGGGATATACAGATTTATCTCCATTAGATTTACTTGAGTTTATAAAAAATGTGGAAAAAGAGATTGGAAGGGTTTATAGATTTCACTGGGGTCCCAGGGAGATAGACATAGATATTTTATTTTATGGAAATAGGATAATAAACAAAGAATATCTCACTGTACCGCATCCAAGGCTACATGAAAGGGATTTTGTACTGCTTCCTTTAATGGAGCTGGAATCTGATTTTGTACATCCTGTTTATAAAAAAACTGTAAAGGAACTTCTGGATTTTATTAAGGAAAGGTCTGTGATTGGTATTTTGTAAATGGCCAGGGGCGGAATCGAACCGCCGACACTACGGTTTTCAGCCGTATGCTCTACCAACTGAGCTACCTGGCCAGCACGGATACATTAATTTATATAACTTTTTATGCAAAGTCAAGTTTATTTTCTTCAGATCCATATTTTATTATTTCTTTAACTATATCTGGGAATGGGAGTACTTTTGTGGCTCCTCCCCTTTCGTAAGCTTCTTTCGGCATACCGTAAACTACCGCTGTTTCCTGACTTTCGGCGATTGTGTATGCTCCTGCTTTTTTTAATGCAACCATTCCTTCGGCACCATCATCCCCTATCCCTGTTAGTAAAACTGCCATTATTTTTTTGGGATTTACGGCCTTTAAAGCTGAAAAGAACAGTTCATCTACAGAAGGAACAAAAAACCTTCCTGATGTATTTGGCACAAGTTTACATACAACAGATTTATCTAATATCCTACGGGATAGATGTAAGTGGGAACCTCCTTTTCCTATTATTATTTTGCCTGGAATGACTTCTTCATTATTTTTTGCCTCAAGAACATGTAGTTTACTTATTGAATTTAACCTTTCTGCAAATTTTTTTGTAAAATTCACAGGCATGTGCTGGACAATGCATATTGGATACGGATAGTTTTCCGGTAATGTGGATACAATTGTCTCAATAAGTCTTGGTCCTCCTGTTGATGCTCCGATTAATACAAATCTCGTATCTTTGTTAGGTTTAAAATCTGTTTTGTTAATGGTGATTTTTTTCCCTTTTTTGTTTAATAGAACTTTGAACTTAGGGATTTTAAGGGTATCTTTTATTTTCTTTTCTATCTGTGTGGGGGATACTCCAGGTTTACCAGGTTTTGGGATAAAGTCTAATGCTCCTTTTTCTATAGCTTCTGTTATTTCCCCATTATCCTGGATAATTAATATCCTTGTTGGGTACTTATTTAAAATTTTTTCTACAAGATCATAAAAATCTTTTCCAAGGATTACCAGTTCATATCCTGTTAATTTTTTGATTTCTTCTTCTGTTTTTGCTGTATCCACTTCCAGGTTTAATTTTTTCAGTATGTTGGATAGTAATCTTCTGGTAATAGGAGATTTATCAATAATCAGCGCCTTTTTAATCAAGACAACCTCCTTTAAACAAGAAGGTTTTCAAATTCTTCAATGGTAATAGGGGTACTATAGTAAAATCCCTGATACATATTACAGCCAAGTTTTTTCAGTTCTTTTAGCTGTCTATATGTTTCAACCCCTTCTGCTATTGTTTTTATTCCGAAGATTTTTGCTATATTAATAATAGATTGAACCAGTTTATGCATTCTCTGGTCTGTTAACATTTTTTGTATAAATACCATATCTATTTTTACATAATTTACATTTAATTCTGCAAGATAACTTAAAGATGAATAACCTGTCCCAAAATCATCTATTGCTATTTTAAATCCCATTTTTCTCAATCTGTTTATATTTTTCTTTTCTGTATAAATTTCTAATGACTGCCTTTCTGTAAGTTCAAGTGTTATATGTTTTTTTAGTGATTTAATTTCTTCGTTTTTGCTTATCTGTTTTAGATAGCTGTAAATTTCTCCAATATGGCTTGGGGTTATATTTACAGAAAATCTTAGATTTTTAACAGGGATTATTCTTGGCTTTCTTTTCCCATGAACAAGAATGCTCTTATTCTGTATTTTTTTCAACAGATTTATAAGTTTTTCTATTACCAGAATATCTATCTCCTTAGCTTGGCCTGTTTTTTCAGCGATGGGAATAAACTGGGAGGGATTTATAACATTTCCCTTTTGGTCTATCCATCT
>CAZHWB010000095.1:0-11441 GCA_964536105.1 uncultured Aquificales bacterium
AAAAGAAATTGGTGAGAACTCTTGAAAAAGCTTATCAGATTTCAAATAGAAAAGATGAAATGTTTACAGTTCAATACATTTTTTCTGTAAAAAAGATGGAAAAATGAAAATATCAGCATGTATCATAGCTAAAAATGAAGAGGAAAATCTTCCAAGGTTGCTAAACAGCCTAAAGGGAAAATTTGATGAGATTGTTTTGGTAGATACTGGCTCCACAGATAAAACTATTGAAATTGCAAAATCTTATGGCTGCAGGGTTTTTGAGAAGGAATGGAACGGTTTTGCAGATGCAAGGAACTATGCAGTAGAAAAAGCTACAGGGGATTGGATATGGTTTTTTGATGCTGATATGGAGTTAGAGGAAAAAGAGTATGAGAGGTTTAAGCGTATTCTTTCTATAGTAAAAAACGACAATATAAATGGCATAAGGGTTATATACAGAAATATATCGCCGGATGGAAAAGTAATAAGTCTATCTTCTACTGTACATATCCATAAAAAGCTTCCTTATTTAAAATGGGTAGGGAAAATACATGAAAGACTTATAAATGAAAAGGGTGATGTTATTGTTCCCCCTTATCCGGTATATGTAAACCACTACGGTTACAGCGATCCTGATGTTATGAAGGAAAAAATAAAAAGGAATCTGGGGCTTTTAGAGGAGGAGCTGGCTTATTTGGATATAGACAAAAATCCAGAAGAATATTTGATAAAACTTTTTTATCTGGCCCAGAGCTACGCTGCATCTTTAGGGTTTTATCCAGAAAATTTAGATAAAACAATACATTACTCAGAGAAGTTTTTAAACATAAATAAAGAAAAAAAGGTCATTCCACAGACAAATATATTTAACAAGCATATATATATATATCTTTTAAACGGTTATCTAAATAAAAAGGATTTTGCTAAGGCGGAAAAAGCTCTTGATGAAGCTTTATCTATAGACAGTAAGTATCCAGACTATCTATATATAAAAGGGATCTTAGAGAAAGAAAAAGGAAATATTAAAAAGGCTGTTGAAGCGTTTTTAGATTTCATAGTTGTGGTGGATAGGACAACATCCTCTAAGAATCCAGATTTAAATATAATCTCTGATTACTCCCATAATATAAAGGATCTTGTGGAAGAGGGGCTTTTAGAATATCCGGTGGAACTGGATAAAATAAAAAATCTGTGGAAAAAGGAAAAAGGAATATATTCAGGTGTTCTTCTCAGTAATATTTACCTGAAAAACAATAATAAAAAAGAAGCTGTAAAGGTTTTAAATAAGCTTTACAAACTCTATAAAGATCCTTTCGTAGGAAATAAACTGGCTAAGATTTATGAAGAGGATAACCCTGAAAAAGCAGAGATGTTATATAAAGATATTATTAAGTATGCTCCTCAGTATGCAGAAACGCTCTATAATCTGGCGCTACTTTTAAGCAGGCACAAAAGGATAGAAGAATCACTATCATTTGCTACAGAATATGTAAAGAGAACAAAATCACAGAAGGGATTACTGCTTCTTTACGATCTTCTTAAGGACAGCAGATATAAAGATGAAGCTAAAAAACTGGAAAAAATTTTTACACTTTAACTAAAAAACAAACACAACCCACCGATAATCAAAACTAACAAAAATAAATTTTACGGAGGTATTAAAGCATGGGAGCTTTAAGAATCAACTACAACTATCAGGCAGATTTTACCCACTCAAATCTGCAAAAAACAGAGTATAACCTTAACAAATCTTTAGAAAGACTTGCAACAGGTCACAGAATCAACAGGGCAGCTGATGATGCAGCTGGATTGTACATTGCAGACCAGTTAAAAACATACGCAGTTTCCCTTGAACAGGGAACAAGGAATGCCCAGGATGGTGTTTCTATTGCCCAAATAGCACAGGGTTCTCTTGCTGAGATCTACAATATCCTAAATGATATTAAATCTAAAGCTATTCAGGCTTCTAACACCACAGATGATAATGCAAGGGGTCAAATACAGCAGGATATTAACAGTCTTGTAGATTCTATTTCAAAAATATTTAAAGACACAGAGTTTAACGGTTTAAATATTTTCTCTTCTGGAGCAACAACGACATTTACAATCCACTATGGAGGTAGAAAAGATCAGGAGCTTGTTATCACAACTGCTACAGCAGGAGCAAGTGCCGGAACTTCTACAACGGAGGCCTCTGTTGTTACTATAGGAGATACAGCCTATACAATAGATGTTACATCTCAAACTGCAGCAAATGCGACTGTTGAAACTGTAGATGATTTAATTAAAGCTGTTGATGATATGGCTGCAAAGTTTGGATCTTATCAAATTGAGTTAGAAAAGATTATTTCTAATAATGAAACCCAGAGGATAAATACATTAGAAGCAGAATCAAGGATAAGAAATGTTGATATGGCTAAGGAAATGTCTAACTTCACAAGATATCAGATACTTATGCAGTCTGGTACTGCTATGCTTGCCCAGGCTAACCAGGTTCCACAGATGGTACTCCAGCTTATTAGATAATTTCAAAAAGGAGGGTTTTCCCTCCTTTTATAAAATTAGGTGGTTAGAGCAATGGATATAAAAGCAATTTCAAATCTTACAGATACGGCTTTAGTTCAGGGGGGATCTAAAGCTGAAAACCAGTACAATCTGCACTCAAAAGAGCTTTCAGGTGGTGTAGAAACAGGTATTCAAAAAGGTGATTTAAAGAAAGAGCTTGAAAAACTGGATAAAGAGCAGATAGAAAATCTTTTTAAGGATATTAAAGAAAAGTTTGATTACATGAATAAGTATTTAAAAATAGAAATTGATAAAGATCTCCATGAGCCTGTTGTAAAAATTATAGATAAAAAGACTAATGAGGTTGTAAGACAGATACCTCCTGAGTATCTTCTGGATCTTGCAAAGAAGATAGACAAGTTAGTAGGCTTACTTTTCAGTAAAGAGGTGTAGGTTTATGGCTGGAGAAATATATTTAAGTAATCTTGTAGGAAATTTTGATTATCAACCTATATTAGATAAGTTCAGGGAATATAAAAGTCAGCAGATACTTTTATTGCAGGAAAAGGAAGCTGATATAATTCAGAAAAAATCTGCTTATAAAAATTTTTATAATCTTTTAGATACTGTTAAAGATGCTGTTGATAATCTATTAGCTCCTTCCCTCTTTTCTGAAAAGTCAGCCGCTGTTTCTGATGAAACAGTTATGTCTGTGTCTATAACAAATCCTGAAAAGCTCTCACCAACTAATCTTGATATTCAAGTCATTAAGCTTGCCCAAAATGATGTTTTACTTTCTGATGGTGGGCAGTCTGATAAAAATGCAGCAATGACAGATCTAAACAGTGGGACATTTTCTATAACTTATAAAGGAAATACTATAAGTGTAGATTACGATAACACAGATACCCTCCAGTCTATTGTAGATAAGATTAATACAGAAGCTTCCAACAATAACGTCAATGTAAATGCTTCTATATTTTTTGATGGAAGCAAATACAGATTGCTGATAAAGGGTCTTGATACTGGAGCAAGCAGTACTGTATCTTTATCTGATTCTAACACAGGAACCGGAAGTTTGATAGATGAACTTGGGGGATTTTCAAATCCCCAGAAAGCACAGGATGCAGAAATCTCTATATATGGAAATACCGTTACAAGTGAAACAAACACATTTTCAAATGTGATAGATGGTCTTAGTATAGAGGTCAAAAAGGTATCTTCTTCCCCTGTAAATGTAACAATAACAAATAATTTTCAGCCTTTAAAGGATAATCTCCAAACCCTTATAGACAACTACAATACCATTGTTGATTTTGTAAAGGACAATTCCGGAAGAGATGGGATTTTATCCGGGGATTCTACGCCCCAATCTATACGTTCCCAGATATTTAAGGGGCTTTCTCCTTTAATGGAACTGGGTCTTATTGATGTGGATAAAGATACAGGACATCTTTCCATAAACACAGAGAAGCTAGATGATTATATAAGAAATGATATTTCAACCTTAAAAGATAGGATAAACCAGTTAAGGGATACTTTAAAAGATTATCTTTATTTTACTGTAGATCCCCAGGGACCTGTGAAGTCTAAAGAGAAAAGTTTTGACAAACAAATCCAGAATATAGAAAAGAAAATAGAAATTGATACAAAAAGAATAGATGAAGAAATACAGATAATGAAAAAGCAGTTTGTTGCCCTGCAAATGTACATGGCACAGATGGAAGATGTAAAAATGAGACTTTCTGCAATGTTTTTTAATGGCCAACAACAACTATAACAAAAGAGGTTAAAAATGGGAAATCCCTATGAGGCTTATATAAAGACAGATGTTTTAACTGCTTCACCGGTTAAGCAGATAGTTCTTCTTTACGATAGAGCAATTGTTGCATTAAAACAATCTATAGATGATATAAAAAACGGGGATATTAAAAGTAAAGTAAACAATATTCAAAAAGCTACAGATATCCTTCTTGCCCTTGATTCTGCTTTAGATATGGAAAAAGGAGGAGAAATTGCCCAAAATTTAAGGGATTTATACAGATTTTCTCACCAACAGATACTTGTAGCCCATGCAAAAAATGATATTAAACTATTGGAAGATATTATAGAAATTTTAGAAACACTAAAGTCAGGATGGGAAGAGTTAGAGCAGAAGATATAGAAGCTTTAGTAAAAGAGATTTTTATATCCCTTGAGCTTGATGATTTTCAGGCTTTCAGGGAGAAAATGGATAAACTCCTCTCTATAGATTTAAATCAACTTTCAGAAAAAGAGGCAAAAATTCTATACCATAAATTAACAAAAATAGAGGAAAGGATTTCAAAAAGGCAGTCTGAACTTGCGAAAAAGATAGGAAACAGTACAAATATACAAAAATACGGTCTGTACTGAGTTATTTTTTGTAAACTTTCCTTTTAAATATATCTTTTGGAGAAGCAACCCTGTCAATAAATAATTTTCCCTGTAGATGATCCATTTCATGCTGTATAACAACAGCTTCAAATCCCTCTGTATCAAAAGTTATAGTTTTACCATTTATATCCTCTGCTTCAACTTTTATCCAGTAATGCCTCTTAACGTTTCCTGTATAGTCAGGAACTGATAAACATCCTTCCCTTATAATAATTTCTCCATCATAGGCAATAATCCTTGGATTTGATAAAATCATTAGACCGTGATTTGTTTTGTTGTATTTATGCTTGTAGTTTGAGGCATCTATAATAATTGTTTGTATATGATTATTGACCTGGGGAGCAGCTATTCCAACTCCAGCAGGGGAATTTTTCATAGTATATAAAAGATTATCAACAAATTCTTTAAACTCCCTCCCGAAATCCTCAACAGGTTTAGAAATTTTTTTTAATCTCTCATCAGGATATGTTAGTATCTCCAGTTTTTTCATTTTATTACATCTCCACAGCTTCCTGTTTTTCTATAGATATATCTATATTCAGTTCATCCTTTAACCTGTCTAACTGCCCTTTTACTTCGTCTTCATTTACGTCAGGTGGGAATTCAACCTGGGATATGAGAATATAAAGGTCATTACTTTTTTCTGTTCTTAAATCTGCTATATTTATATTTTTATCTGCCAGAAGCTTAGCAACACTGTAAACAATACCGGGCTTATCAGCTCCATAAACTACAATATTGTAAACTTCCCCTATCTCTTTCTTATCTTTAAGGGCTTCTTCTGTTATTTCTTTTACAGAAATACTTAGATTTTTTTCCTGTGCCAGATTTTGAAATTCCTTTTTTAAATCGTCCTCTGTAATATTTTCCTCTGTTGTTACAACAAGCATAACTGTAAATTCATTATTTAGTCTTGTCATCGCTGAATCTTCTATATTAAAGCCCTTTTCGTATAAAACTTTCGTTATTCCCGCTACAATTCCAGGCTGATCTTTCCCGTAAGCTGTAATAATAAAATATTTCATTATTACTCCTCTTCAGATTCTATTTCTTCTATGTACGCTTTATAATCAACATCAAGCATGAGATCTTCCAGCTCGGTAGGATCTGACATCTTAATTTCAAAAAGCCACCCTTCACCATAAGGATCTGTATTTATCAGACTTGGATCTTCTTTTAAATCTTCATTTACAGATAGTATTTTTCCTGTTAAAGGGGAAAATATATCAACAGCAGCTTTTACAGACTCTATAGACCCTACTTTTTCTCCAGCTTCTACTTCAGACCCTACCTGGGGTAATTCAACAAACACAATATCCCCTAACTGATGCTGTCCATAGTCTGTTATACCAACAACTGCATCATCTCCATCAACCTTTACCCAGAAGTGATCCTTTGTGTAGTATCTTCCTTCTTCTACTCTGAATTCTTCTGCAGCCATCATGCCCCTCCTTCTTTTGTGTAAAATAAATTATACCAATACTTTCCAAAAACTACATAAAAAGAGGTTCTACATGGATATAAAGGAAAATGTGGAAAAAATAAGGGAGATTGTAAACAAAACAGCAGCAAAGGTAGGTAGAAACCCGGAAGATATTATTATTCTCGCAGCTTCAAAAACCCAACCTGTTGAAAAGATAATACAGGCCTATGAAGCAGGAATAAGATTTTTTGGTGAAAACAGAGTTCAGGAGGGTATGAAAAAGATAGATATTTTAAAGGAAAAATATCCGGATATACACTGGCATCTTATCGGTGGACTCCAAACAAATAAGGCAAAGTATGCAGTTAGGTATTTTGAACTTATCCATTCCCTGGACAGAAAGGAACTTGCAGATGAGCTAGACAAAAGAGCTAAAAAAATAGGTAAGCTTCAGGATGTTCTTATAGAAGTGAATGTTGGAGAGGAAGAAACAAAATACGGTGTTTCTCCCCAGGCTTTAGATGAACTTTTGGAGTATGTGCTAGAAAAGGAAAATCTGCAGGTTCTTGGCTTGATGTGTATCCCTCCGTATTTTGAAGATAAAGAAAAATCAAGACCTTATTTTGTTATGCTCAGGGAAC
Organism: uncultured Aquificales bacterium; assembly: GCA_964536105.1. Lineage (GTDB taxonomy): Bacteria > Aquificota > Aquificia > Aquificales > Hydrogenothermaceae > JAADDV01. The sequence continues at coordinate 6,967 of CAZHWB010000095.1, forward strand.
TTAAAGAAAGGCTAGAAAAAAGATTTAATGTTAATCTACCCCACTTATCTATGGGAATGTCCCATGATTTTGATATTGCTATAGAGGAAGGGGCAACAATTGTTAGAATAGGAACAGCTATCTTTGGAGAAAGACAGGTATAATATTTATCATTATTTTTTTTAAGGAGGAAACTTTTGGCAGTAAGAATAATCTATGTAAGACATGCAGAAAGTCTGTGGAACCCTATTGGGAAGTATCAGGGTAGATTAGATCCAGAACTTTCAGAAAGAGGACATAAACAGGCCCAGCTTTTAGCATTAACCTTAAAAAAATATAAACCAACAGCCCTTTATACCAGTCCACTAAAAAGAACATATATGACAGCTGAATATATAGCAAAGGAGCTTGGACTGGAGATAAACATTGATGAAGATATTATAGAAATAGACCATGGGGAATGGTCTGGAATGCTTGTTGATGAGGTTAAAGAAAAATATCCAGATATGTTTAGACAGTGGCTTTATGAACCTGAAACAATAAAATTCCCTGGTGGTGAAACCCTGATTGATGTATACAACAGGGTAAAGAGATTTCAGGAAAAGATGCTTGAAAAACATGATGGGGAGACAGTTGTAGCTGTATCCCACACAGTTCCAATTAGGGCCTCTTTTGTAGCAGGTCTTGACTTACCACTGGCTAAGTTCTGGAGCTTTGGTTGTGATAACGCCTCTTACTCTATCCTTGATTATGAGAAAGTCAGACCTATCCTGTATAAACTCAACAACACCTACTTTTTAGGTGATTTATTTGTTCCAGCTTTAGACGCCCTTTAAGGAAAGCTCCTGGGGCTTTCCCTTTATTTGTTTTTTAATTTTTCTTCGCAGGCACCTAGTTTTTTGCTTAGTTCCTGGATCGTCTGCGTCATGAATTTAAGATTGTCGTTAAACTCTTTTTCCCTTTCAAGGTACTCAAGATAAACATCTAAAGCCTCAGAAATAATCTGGGTCTCTTTTTTGTTAGTTATTTTCTTAAGCTTTTCAAGGGTTTGAATTGTTTCTTCGCTAAACATGTAAGTTTTCTTTTTTGCCATAATAAATCCTTTAAATTTCATACTTAATAATACAGTGGTTTTCTAAAAAAAGCAAAGTCAGATAGGTGAACTGGGAGAAGATTTACTGTTCCTTTTTGTCCTGATTTTTGGTTTCTTCTGGAGGTGTTGTTTTTGAAAAATAAAAATCAAGGTAATCCTTTATAACCCTTAGAAGATTTTCATTTATCTGGATATCATCATCAAAGAGAATAAAAAGAATTCCATAAACAAGGTCTTCTTTATTGCTTATCACAATAGAATAAGCTTTCTGGCAGTTAAGGGCTTCAACTATATCCTTTGATGTTAGTACCTGTATTTCATCTTTAATAAAAGCAAGGGTTTCCTTTTTACATTCAGCATCTCCAACAGCGATACATTTGTGGTTTACAAAATCAATAAGGGCTATCCCCTTTGCTCTAAAGTATTCATTAAGTTCAAAAAGTCCCTCCTTCAGGGAAAGCTCCTGTTTTATGATACTCTGCATAACTGGAAGAAGCTCTATAGATACCTGATTTTCAAGGATTTCCTCCTGAAGTTTTAGGTTTTCCCTGTAGAGTTTATCCATCTGGGATTTGATCTTTTTAAAGTGCCATTCCTTTTCTTCAAATTCTCTCTTTACCTTATATATGGCAGTAAGACCGCTTAATATAAGAGGAAGATATATATAGTCAGAGAAGTTTGAAAGGTATAGCGAAAGGCCTATAGGTATAACTGAAAGAATTCCGTAGTATGTATACTCGTCTTTTCCTTCTGTAAATTCTGAAAAGAAAGGGATAACAAAGTTAGAAAGGTATGTAAGGCCTGTTATGTATATCATAAAAGACAAAAATGCTATATCAACTGCATAAAAGATAAATTTGAGATTTCTTTTTCCTTCACTTGTAATAACAAGAATGGAAAAAAATAATAGATATATAATAGACAGGATTATTAAAGCAGATTTGTATTCTACATTTTCTATAATTAAGCTGGATATTATCCCTAATACAACAAAAAATCTTATAAAAAAGGAGTAAATCATATCATATCCTTATAAAGGTTATTTAATAGGTAAAAAACTGTAGAGGAAAACTCTACAGGGATTTTTTCATCTAAAAAACCTTTGTTAAGCTCATACATATGGATATTTGGCTGGGAAAAAAGCCATACAATAGGAACATCTAAAAAGGAAAAATCAAAATACTCTGCACATCTTTCTTTTTTAATTTTTATCCCTAAACTCTTCATCAGCTCCACTGTTTTGGCAATATGAAAAGTATCAATAATTTTTTTCTTATTACTTATCGTAATGAGTTTCTCATTACCTAAACCGCAGCCATCTATATTTATTATTGAAAGTAGGTTGTCTGTATCAAAATTTTCTAAATGTCTCTGCAGTCCTATATAGTTTGAGAATTTATTTTCGGTAAACAAAATTCTGATTTTAAATCCTTTTGGATAACCTACATTTATTATCCGGTCTATAATGTCTTTTATTACAAGGAAAGAACCGTAAAATTCTAAATTTTCCTCTTCCTGGAATCGGCTGTCATATGGAAAATGAATGAATATGTAGTAATTTCCAAGTCCAAAATCCACAAAAGTATTTTCAACAACTTCCTCTTCTTCCTTTATTGAAACTTTTATTTTTATCTTCTCATTCCCAAAAAAAGGAAATGAAACCCTGAAAATAGGAAAATCTTTTATATATAAAGGTTTTTTTATATCAGAGGTTGTTAGCACGCAGGAAGGATTTATATCTACAAGATACGGAATGTCGTACTGATTAAGATGTTTAACAAAAAGGACTTTATTTTTCAGACTTTCCCTTATAACATAACCAGGACGAATTTTTTCTAAGGATATTACTTTGCCGGTTATTTCATCTGTAGATGCAAAACCATAAGATTGGGGAAATATAGATATACTTTTTCCGTCTATAGTTAAAACACTGCTTTTTATATAAAATTCTGTATACTCAAAACTTTCCTTCTGTAGCTCTTCTTCCTTAAAGGCAGATAGTATTTCCTCTTTGATTTTATCCTTTACTTTCACATTAATAACCAAATAAAAATACCCCCAGGAGGGGTTTTGAGCCTTTTCGTCATTTAAAATAAAACCCTTAGTCTATAGGAATTACCCAGTGTTTGTATTTTTCTATTTTTCCCCTTACCGCATCAAAGTAAACATTTTGAATTTCCTTTGTTATTTTTCCAGGTTTTCCGTCTCCTACCTTCCTGTGATCTATTTCTATAACAGGGGACACCTGGGCTCCAGTTCCACAGAAAAACACTTCATCTGCTACATAAAGCTCAGTTCTTGCTATATGTCTTTCCTCAACTTGATAGCCTAAATCTTTTGCTATTGTGATGATTGCATTCCTTGTTATCCCTTCAAGGATATCATCTGAAACAGGGGGAGTTATAAGTTTCCCATTTCTGACAATAAATATATTTTCAGCTGATCCTTCAGAAACGTACCCATTTTTGTTTAAAACAATGGCCTCATCTGCCCCTGCTAAAATTGCCTCTGTTTTTGAAAAGGCGCTGTTTACGTAAGCCCCAGCTACTTTTAATCTTGGGGGTATCATATTGTCAGATAATCTTGTCCAGGAAGAGACTATAGCTTTTATACCAGAGTTTATATCTATGTAATCCCCAAGGGGATATGTGTATATGGCAATTTTTGCAGAATAGCCTATTAATTTGGGACTTATTTTCAGGTCTGCAAAATAAACAATAGGTCTTATATAAATATCACTTTTTATGTTATTTTTCTTTATAAGTTCTTTTGTTATATCCACAAGTTGATCTATATCTTCTTCAATTTCCATATTCAAAACTTTCATATTTTGGAAAAGCCTCTGATAATGCTCTTTGAAAAAGAGCCCCCACATTTTGTCTGTTTCTTTATCGTAGTAGGCTCTAATACCTTCAAATATAGCGGTTCCGTAATGGAATGAGTTTGTTTTTATACTTATTTTTGCTTCGTCTTCAGGAACTATATTACCTTCAAAATATACATATTCCATTTTTTTTTAAATCCTCCAGATGAAAGTTTTACATCTATTTTATCATTATTACTGTTTCCTTAGAGCAGCCATTAAAACAGCTTCACAAACAACCTCACCATCTACTTTAGCAGTGCCTTTTATTTTCCCCATGGATCTTTTGATATTCAGACCCTCTATCTCAAAAACAATCTGGTCACCTGGAACTACAGGTTTTCTGAATTTTGCACTATCAATACCGGCAAAAAGAACGGTGTAATTGTCTGCATCTAAGTTTGCCTTTTTAATCATTAAATAAGCTCCTGCCTGGGCCATAGCTTCTATAATAAATACCCCAGGCATAACTGGCAATTCCGTAAAGTGACCGTTGAAAAAATCTTCATTAACGGTAACATGTTTTAGAGCAACAAGTCT
>CAZHWB010000096.1:0-4298 GCA_964536105.1 uncultured Aquificales bacterium
GTAAAATGCCTCTCTTATTTCTCTGGCAGAAGCTACTGGATCAGGATTGCCGTTTGGACCTTCTGGATTAACGTATATCAGCCCCATCTCAGTTGCTGCGTAAGGTTTTTCAAGCTCTCCTTCTTTAAATCTTTCTTTTCCTGAAAGCATTTCCTCTTCCGGTCCCCAGTCTGCACTTTCATCAGGTTCAAAAATATCCTCCCTTCCAAGTGCCGTTCCCAGGGTTTTAACTCCCATATCCTCAAGGGCAACTGTTCCAGCAAGTATAAGAAGATCAGCCCATGAGAGTTTTTTACCGTATTTTAGCTTTATAGGTTCTAAAAGTCTTATTGCTTTGTCCAGATTTATGTTGTCAGGCCAGTTTATTCTGGGAGGAAATCTTATATCTCCCTGTCTTGCCCCTCCTCTACCGTCAAAAACCCTGTAGCTTCCAGCACTATGCCAGGAAAGGCGAACGAATAAAGGACCATAATGACCAAAATCTGCAGGCCACCAGTCCTGGGAATTTCTCATAAGCTTTTTCAAATCCTCTTTAACTTCTCTTAAGTTTAGTTTTTCAACCTCTTTCAAGTAGTCATAATCTTCCCCGTATGGATTTGAAGACTGACAGTTCTGTCGCAATATCTTCAAGTTAAGTCTATTAGGCCACCAGTCTGTTATCCATCTTTTTCTGTGTTTTCTTTCCATAACTAAAAACCTCCATTTAATAATAGTAATCGTTATCAATAACGATAAGGTGTAAAAAACTAAAAGTCAATAGCAGTTTTTGAAATGTAGGGATTTTATGTTTATATTTTTAGGGAAAGCTGAGGATTTATAAGGAGATTGTCGTGAAGAGATTTTTTATTTTTGTTTTATCTGCTTTTGCTTTTTACGGCTGCAGCGGCGAAAAAGAAGTTCAGGATAATAAAAAGCCTGTCAAAGAGGAAACGGTAATAAAACAGCAGGAAAACAGATTTGAAGGGCTTTTTAAGGAAATTTTCACTTCAAAAATAGAAAAAGTTAAAAAGATGCTTTCTAAAGAAAAGTGTAAGAACTTCAGCCACAGACAGTACGGAAATACAGATGAACATTATCTTGAATGTAGCGGGGAAGATATTGATTTGATGCTTATGTATAACGGCTCAACTGGAGAAGTTATAGAGATTACAGTTTTTCCTAAGAAAAATACAGACAGAATACTGGAGGAGATTAAAAAAGCTGGATTTTTTACTGAAATTATAAAAAGTAAAGACAGCCCTTCAAAAAATATTGGTATTATAGTAAGACCTGCCGATTATAAAGATCGTTATCAAAGAATGATAGAAGGAATATAAAATGCACGAGTTTTCTGTTGTCCAGAGTTTGATGGGGCTTATAGAAAAAAATGCATCTGAAAACAACGCAAAAAGCGTTTCCAGGGTAGTGGTAAAGATCGGCAAACTTTCCGGGATAGAGCCCCACTTGCTAAAAATGGCCTTTGACACTTTTAAAGAAAAAACTATATGTGAAAATGCCCAGCTTGAGATGATTATTCAGGATGTTGTGGCCCTGTGTGAGGACTGTAAAAATGAGTTTATTGTAGAGGACAACAGATTTGTCTGTCCCACCTGCAACGGATTTAATCTAAAAATATTAGATGGGGAAGATATGTATCTTATGAGCCTTGAGCTTGAGACATGAAAAAGCAACAAAAACATTTAAAACTTCATCTAACCGGTGCTGTTCAGGGAGTAGGCTTCAGGCCTTTTGTTTATAATCTGGCAAAAAAGCTAGGTTTGAAAGGTTATGTTATAAACGATACCCATGGGGTTATTATAGAAATCCAGGGGGAAGAAAGAGATATAAATCAGTTTTTAATATCCCTCCAGACTGAAAAACCTCCACTGGCCCATATTTTCTCCCAGGAAATAAAGGAGCTTCCATTATCAACATTTAAAGATTTTGAGATTAGAAAATCATCATCAAAAGGGAAAAAAGATGTTTTTATACTTCCAGATATTTCAACATGTGATCAATGTTTAAAAGAGTTAAATGATCCTAAAGATAGAAGATACAGATATCCGTTTATAAACTGCACAAACTGCGGACCCCGCTTTACTATCATAGAAAAACTTCCATACGATAGACAAAACACAACGATGAAAGTTTTTAAGATGTGTCCAGACTGCCAGAGGGAGTATGAAGACCCAAAAAACAGACGATTCCACGCACAGCCAAATGCCTGTTCGGTTTGCGGTCCTCACATAAGCCTTTACACCAGCGGTAAAAAACCTGTTTCACAAAAAGAAGAAGCTTTAAAACAGACAATACAGTTTTTAAAGGATGGAAAAATCCTTGCTGTAAAGGGTATAGGAGGTTTTCATTTAGTATGCGATGCAACAAACGACAATGCCATAAAAACACTTAGAGAAAGGAAAAGAAGAGGGGAGAAGCCCTTTGCTGTAATGTTTAAAGATATAAAACAGATAAAACAGTATGCAGACATTACAGATTTTGAAGAGGCGGTTATTTTATCTCCAGAAAAGCCAATAGTTGTTGTGAAAAAAAAGGAAGAAACAGACTTAAGTGAGGGGGTAGCCCCATATCTTGACAGGATAGGAGTTTTCCTGCCTTATTCTCCCCTCCACCATCTTCTTTTAAATGGGTTTGGAAAACCCCTTGTTATGACTTCAGCAAACCTTTCAGATGAACCTATAGTAAAGGACAACAATGAAGCCTTTGAAAAGCTTTCAATATTTACAGACTACATCCTCACCCACAACAGGGATATAAAAAACAGGGTAGATGACAGTGTGGTAAGAATTATAGATAAAAAAATATCTTTCCTGCGCCGTTCCCGTGGATATGCTCCCCTTCCTGTAAAACTTCCCTTTAGTCTGGACAAAAAGGTTCTGGCTGTCGGAGGACACCAGAAAAACACAATAGCCATAGCCTTTGATGATAAGGCCTTTTTAAGCCAGCATATTGGAGACCTTGAAACAGTTGATGCCTGCAGAAATTTTGAGGAGATTATTTACTCATTTTTTAGGCTTTATGATTTTGAGCCTGATGTTGTCGTTTCAGATTTTCACCCAAGGTACTTTTCTACAGGCTGGGCTAAAGACTTTGCCTTAAAAAAAGGAATTCCACATATACAGCTGCAGCACCACTATACCCATGCCCTTTCTTTAATGGCAGAAAACCAGATTAAAAATGAGCCGATTTTTGCCGTCTGCTGGGATGGGACAGGATACGGAACAGACGGAAACCTCTGGGGAGGGGAGTTTTTGACCGCTGATTACGAAGGTTTTGATAGAACCTTTCATTTTGAGTATTTCAGGCTTATAGGGGGAGAAAAGGCGGTAAAAGAGCCAAAAAGGGTAGCCCTGTCTATCTTATTTGAAATTTTTGGAAAGGATTTACCTCCAGTTCCAACAAGAAAGACCTTTAAAGAAAAAGAGATTGAGCTTTTATATAAAGCATGGGAAAAGGGCATAAACTCACCTCTTTCCTCATCTGTAGGAAGGCTTTTTGATGCTGCAGCTTCAATTTTAGACATAAGGCAGACCCTTTCTTACGAAGGGCAGTCAGGTATGATAATGGAAAATCTGTACGACTGGTCAGTAAAGGATTATTACCCCTTTGATATAAAAGATAAAACCATAGACTACAGACCTATTTTTACTGCTCTTATTGAAGATAAAAATGACTTAAAAACAAAGGTATCCAGATTTATAAACACCCTTGCCTATATTGCTGTAAAGGTCTATATGATAAAAGGAGATGGGCTGAGACTCGGTCTTTCCGGGGGAGTTTTCCAGAACAAGCCGCTAACAGAAAAGATTATCCAGCTTGCAAAAGATAAAAAAATAGAGGTTTTAACCCACCAGAAAGTTCCAGCAAATGACGGAGGTCTTTCCCTGGGACAGACTTCATACAGAAATTTTTAATTGATCTTCATATCCTTTTTCATCTGGTTTATCAAGTCTTTTATTATATAATCCCCAAACTCCCCTTTATAATCCTCCTGACATCTATATACAAGCTTATTACCTTTATAGATAGAAAACCTTACATATCCATCAAAATCTGCCCCTATAGATTTTCCTTTAGGATTATTGCACTGGGAAAGCTTTAACCAGTAGGTTTCCAGTTTGTAAGGACAGTCCTTTTTTATCTGGATATTTTCCTCCTTTAAAAGGGATATAATTTTGCTGTTTAGAAACATATCATTTCCTTCAACCTGTAAACAGTAAATTTTTCCCACTTCCTCTTTATCAAAAACCTTAGAATACATATTTTTACAGCTCAAAAGGAGCAGAAAAGGAATAATAAGG
>CAZHWB010000097.1:0-9403 GCA_964536105.1 uncultured Aquificales bacterium
TATCTACTACCAGAAAAATCCAGAGCCTCAGGGAATTGAAGGAAACTTTTTTACTGTTTTGAATATGTCAGATACAAAGTATAAATGGTTGCTTGGGGATGATGATTCCCTTACTAAAGGTTCTTTAAAGAGGGTTCTTAATATACTTTTAAAAAACCAGGATTTAGATGCTGTCATAGTAAATGCATGTAGATTAAAAGATAAAAGGTTCCCTGAAAAAGGATGCCGAAGCATTAGGGTTCCAGACAAAAGAACTGGGGTATATACAGACAGAAATAAACTTTTAGAAGAACTTGGCTGGCATACAACCTTTATGAGCACTATTATCTACGGTGAGGAACTTATAAAAAATTTTGATAAAGAAAGATATAAAGGAACAATCTTTCCCCAGTTTGTTTTACTTTACGATTATCTAGGAAGAAAAAATGACATTAAGGTTTATTTTGATGAAGTACCTGCAGTTTACACTTTAAATATCGGTAGCCTGGGAGGTGCAAACTGGTTTAAGGATATAGTAAGGATATTTACAAAGGATTGGTATGAGGCTGTATTTTCACTTCCACAGAGCTATTCCTATGAAGCAAAGCTCAGATGTGTAAAAAATCACGACAAATATACAGGGGTCTTTTCACCTTTAAAACTTCTTTATATTCGTTCCTTTGGTCATCTAAATCTGGAAGTAATTAAAAAGTATGAGGAATATATTCATTACTCAATGAATGTATCAAAGCCTGTTTTGTATGGGGCGTCAGTATTCCCTAAAACAGTGGCAGTCTTTTTAAGGGAATTATATTTGAAGGTAAAAGGAGGTTATTAATATGCTGTACGATATTACAGCTTCCCTTGTTCTTTATAAAAATGATCCCGGGGACATAATAGAAGCTGTTAAAAGCTTTCTTGATACAAAGTTAAGGGTCTTTATTTATGTTGTGGATAATTCACCAACCCCGTATCTTGGTAGTGTGCTGGAAATACTGAAAGACGGAAGGATTAAGTACATATTTAACCAGGGGAAAAATCTGGGCTTTGGAAAAGCCCATAATATAGCCATTGAAAAGGTAAAGGGTAAATCAAAATACCATCTCGTCTTGAACCCAGATGTATGGTTTTACAGGGGAACCCTTGAAAAACTCTACAACTTTATGGAAGAAAATCCCCATGTTGGTCAGGTTATGCCCAAGGTTGTTTATCCAGATGATACCTTGCAGGCTCTATGTAAAAGACTTCCTTCCCCTATAGATCTTTTTGGAAGAAGATTTCTACCAGGTCCACTAAAAAAGCTTATAGAAGACAGATTGAAGAAATATGAATGTTATGATATTGGATATGAAAATACTGCAGACATTCCTGCCCTTTCCGGATGTTTTATGTTTATCAGAACAAAAGTTTTTGAGGAAGTTGGAGGTTTTGACGACAGTTATTTCATGTATATGGAGGATTACGATTTATGTAGAAGGATAGGTTTGAAGTACGAAACTATTTACTATCCTGAGGTAAAGATTTACCATAAATATGGCAAGCACTCTTATAAGAATAAAAAACTGATGCTTATACATATAAAATCTGCCATTAAGTACTTTAGCAAATGGGGATGGTTTATAGATCCATATAGAGATTTAAAAAATATTTCAGCTGGGAGAGTACAATGAAAGGTGTTATTTTAGCTGGCGGCAGCGGGACAAGACTTTATCCTGTAACAAGGGCAATAAACAAACATTTCCTTCCAATCTACAACAAACCTATGATTTACTATCCCCTTTCCCTTGTGATGCTTTTAGGTTTAAGGGATATTCTTTTTATTGTAAACAGGTACGATCTTCACCACTTTCAGGATCTTTTTGGAGATGGTTCCCACCTTGGTATAAATATACATTACAAAATCCAGGAGGAGCCGAGGGGATTAGCAGAAGGTCTAATACTAGCGGAAGATTTTATAGGAGACGATAATATCTGTTTTATGCTTGGGGATAATATATTTTTTGGACATGATCTTGTTAAGATTATGAAAGAAGCAAAAGAGGATATAGAAAAAAGAGGAGGGGCTTACGTTTTTGGATATTCTGTAAAAGATCCAGAAAGATTTGGAGTTGTTGAGTTTGATGAAGAGGGTAATGTTATTTCTATAGAAGAAAAACCAGAAAAACCTAAGTCAAACTACGCAGTTGTAGGTATGTATTTTTATGATAATAAAGCAGTGGAAATTGCAAAAAATGTTAAGCCTTCAGATAGGGGAGAGCTGGAGATAACATCTGTGAATGAAGCTTATCTAAAAGAAGAGAAACTTAAAGTAAAACTTTTAGGAAGGGGTTTTGCATGGTTTGATGCCGGTACCCACGACAGCTTCCTTGAAGCTGGAGAGTTTGTTGCTACAATAGAAAAGAGAACAGGTTTAATGATAGGATGTATTGAGGAGATAGCCTTTAATAACGGCTGGATAACAGTAGAACAGCTTGAGGAACTTGCAGTGCCCCTCAGGAAAACAGAGTACGGCCAGTATTTACTTGAGATAGTGAAAAACAACAAGCTACAGGGGGTATAAATGCCTTTTGAGTTTATAAAAACAGATATACCGGATGTTATCCTTATAAAACCAAAGGTTTTTAGTGATGATAGGGGTTTTTTCTTAGAAACATATAAAAAATCTGATTTTGAAAAGGCAGGTATTGATACAGATTTTGTGCAGGACAATCACTCTAAATCTGTTAAAGGGGTTTTAAGGGGACTCCATTATCAAAAGGAACCCTTTGCCCAGGGAAAACTTGTCAGGTGTATTAAAGGAAAAATTTTTGATGTTGCTGTGGATATAAGAAAGGGAAGTCCAACATTTGGGAAGTGGGTAGGATTTGAGCTCTCTGAGGAAAACAAGTATATGCTCTGGATACCAAAGGGATTTGCCCATGGATTTTTAACATTATCTGAAGAGGCAGAGGTCATATACAAAGTTTCAGGGGGAGAGTATTCTCCGGAGCATGATGCAGGAATTATGTGGAATGATCCAGATATAGGGATAAAATGGCCTTTAGATGGGATAAAGGAAGTAATACTCTCAGAAAAGGATAAAAAACAGCCTCTTTTAAAGGATGCAGATACTACATTTATCTACAACGTTTAAGGAGGATTAAATGAGATTACTTGTTACTGGGGGAGCCGGTTTTATAGGAAGCGAGTTTGTCAGGCAGGCTGTAAAGAAAGGGTATGATGTAGCTGTTATTGATAAACTCACATACGCCGGAGATACCGATAGACTTAAAAGTGTGCAAAACAAAATCAGATTTTACAAGGCAGATATAACAAACAGGGAGTTTATTGAATATATATTTGAAAAGGAAAAACCTGACGTTGTAGTTCACTGGGCTGCAGAAAGTCATGTTGATAGAAGTATCCTTGATGCCACACCTTTTATAGAAACAAATGTAAAAGGAACCCAGGTTCTTTTAGATACTTCAAGAAACGCAAACATAAAAATGTTTATAAATATAGCCACAGATGAGGTTTATGGAGAGTTAGGAGAGGAAGGACAGTTTTATGAAGATACGCCCCTTGTTCCAAACTCCCCTTATTCTGTTTCCAAAGCATCTGCAGACATGCTGGGAAGAGCTTACCACAAAACGTACAGCCTTCCTGTTATTACAGTAAGACCTTCAAATAACTACGGATGGTGGCAGTATCCAGAAAAGCTTATACCAGTTGTGATACTAAAAGCACTAAATGATGAGCCAATACCTGTTTACGGGACAGGGCAAAATGTAAGGGAATGGCTGTTTGTGTCTGATTGTGCAGAGGCTGTTTTTGAAATAATAGAAAAAGGAAGGATTGGTGAGATTTACAATGTAGGAAGCGGTCAGGAGAAGAGAAATATTGAAGTTGTAAAATCTATACTGGATATTTTAAATAAACCTCACGATCTTATAACTTTTGTAAAAGACAGGCCAGGACATGATTTCAGATATTCCCTAAACACAGATAAGATAGAAAGGGAAATAGGATGGAAAGCAAAAATAACATTTGAGGAAGGTATAGAAAAAACGGTAAACTGGTATTTACAAAATTTAGACTGGGTAGAAAAAAAACTCACGTATCTTAAGGAATACTGGAACAAGGTCTATAGATGAAATACCTTATCTTCGGAAAAACAGGACAGCTGGGGAAAGAGTTTTTAAAGACCCTTGATAAAGAGGCTGTTGGTATAAGTCATTTAGAATGTGATATATCTGATTTATCTGGGGTTCTGGATGTAGTTTCAAAAGAAAAACCGGATGTAATAATAAACTGTGCAGCTTACAATCTGGTTGATCAGGCAGAAAAAGATTTTTCTGATGCTTATAGGGTAAATGCGTTAGGTGTCAGAAATCTAGCCTACGCCTCAAAAAAATATGGAGCTTTTTTTATCCATTACTCTACAGATTATGTGTTTGACGGGGCAAAAGAAGAGGGGCTGTATACAGAAGAAGATAACCCTAATCCTATAAACCAGTACGGCAAAAGTAAATTTACAGGGGAGGAATGGTTAAAGGAGGAGCTGGAGCACTTTTTACTTTTTAGGGTTAGCTGGGTTTATGGTGAAGGAAAGCAAAACTTTATATATAAACTTCTCCAGTGGTCAGAAAAAAATCCATACCTGAAAGTTGCCTACGATGAGATTTCTGTCCCAACTTCAACAAGAACAATAGTAAACATAACGTTAAAGGCACTAAAAAGAGGATTAGAAGGACTATACCATCTTACAAATACAGGTTATGCTTCAAGGTATGAATGGGCTAAAGAGGTTTTTAGGATAAAGAATATCCAAAAATTTATAAAACCTGTATCTGCAGACATCTTTAACCTTCCAGCTAAAAGGCCAAAATTTTCCCCTATGTCCAACACAAAAATATCTTCTGACTTATCTGTTGATATTCCCCTCTGGAATGAGGAACTAACAAGATTTCTCAATAAATGATTTCTGTTAGATATAACAGTAGCGTTATAATATTTAGTCTGAAAATATTTAGGAGGTTTCCTGATGTCTTTAGGTGAGTACAATCCGTCTCAGATAGAAAAAAAGTGGTATGAAGAGTGGCTGAAAAATAATCTTTTTACTCCAGACAGTGGTGAGGATAAAGAGAAATTCTCCGTTGTTATGCCTCCTCCAAATGTTACAGGGAGCCTTCATATAGGACACGCCCTTAATATGACCCTTCAGGATATAACAGTAAGATACAAAAGAATGAAAGGTTTTAATACATTGTGGCTTCCAGGTTTTGATCATGCAGGTATTGCCACCCAATGGGTTGTAACCAGACAGCTTGAAGAGCAGGGAATAAATAAGTTTGATTTAGGTAGGGAAAAGTTTATAGAAAAGGTATGGGAATGGGTTCCAAAAGCAAGGGATACAATAAAAAAACAGATAGAATCTTTAGGGGCTTCCTGTGACTGGAGTAGACAAAGATTTACATTAGATGAAGGTTTTGCAAGGGCTGTAAGGGAGGCATTCTTAGAATTGTATAAAGAGGGGCTTATATATAAAGCTCCTTATATTGTCAACTGGGATCCAAAAGATAGAACGGCTATTTCAGATTTAGAAGTTGAATATAAAGAAGAAAAGGGAAATCTCTGGTATATAAAATATCCTATCGTAGATCAGCAGGGTAATGAAACTGGGGAGTTTATTATTGTTGCAACAACAAGACCAGAAACAATGCTTGGGGATACAGCGGTTGCTGTCCATCCTGAAGATGAAAGATATAAACATTTAATCGGAAAAAAAGTAAAGCTCCCCCTTGCACCGGAAAAAAGAACAACCTGGGATGGAAAGGAGATTTCAAATCTAATTCCTATAATTGCAGATGATTACGTTGATCCAGAATATGGAACAGGAGCTGTTAAAATAACACCAGCCCATGATCCAAATGATTTTGAAGTAGGTCAGAGACACAATCTCCCTATGGTTATTGTCATGGATGAATCTGCTGTTATGAATGAAAATGCAGGAAAGTACAAAGGTTTAGATAGATATCAGGCAAGAAAAGAGATAGTAAAAGATTTAAAGGATATGGGACTTTTAGAAAAGGAAGAAGAAATTGTTCACAATGTAGGACATTCCCAGAGATCTGGGGCTGTTGTTGAACCGTATTTATCTGTTCAATGGTTTGTAAATACAAAGGAACTTGCTAAGGAAGCTATTAAAGTTGTTGAAGAAGGAACAATTCGTTTTATCCCTGAAAACTGGAAAAAAACATATCTAAACTGGATGTACAACATAAGAGACTGGTGTATATCCCGTCAGATATGGTGGGGTCATAGAATACCGGTTTGGTACTGTCAGGAATGTGGAGAGACAAACGTATTTTCAGATAAAGACTACCAAAGCCTTCCGGAAAAAGTTATTTTCAATATGTATGGAGATACAAGAATAGGGCAGTTTTTCTCCTATGATGAGGTGAGAAACTACCTTTATTCACCTAATTTTAACCAATCAGATAAAACAAATTTAGAGTTTTATGAAAAATTTGTTTTCTTTGAAGAAATACCCCAGTTAAAAACGGAAGAATCTCTGAAGGAATTTTTAGATAAACATTATAAAAAGGTTCCTGTTTTAAATGAAAGCGTAGAAAATCAAGAGAAAATAATAGGTTTTGTTCCCCACGCTATATTTTACCTTTATAAAAATGGATATATAGGAAAAACATTTAATGAGAAGGATGTTTTAAAAGCCTATAAAAAATACAAAGATGAAATCGTGTATATATACGATACACTGCTGAAAGGTATAAAAAGAGCCCATATTTTAGAAGATGAACAAAGACTAAAAAAATGGCTTATAGATCATGCCTATGGAAACTGTAAAGAAGGGAGGATATTCTTCACAGAAAATAGAGGGGTTTTCGGTATTATTGAAGATCACATAAAGAAAACTCTGTATTATTTAGAGCTTAAATGTAGAAAATGTGGATCCCCAAATTTAAAACAGGAAGAGGATGTCCTTGATACATGGTTTTCCTCTGCCCTTTGGCCTTTTGGAACATTAGGTTGGCCCGAAAAAACCAAAGATCTGAAAACATTTTACCCAACGGACTTACTTGTAACAGGATTTGATATTATCTTTTTCTGGGTTGCAAGGATGATAATGATGGGTATGCATTTTATGCATAACAGACCCTTTGATGATGTTTACATACACGCCCTTGTAAGAGATGAAAAAGGTGAAAAAATGTCAAAAACAAAAGGGAATGTTATAGATCCCCTTGATATGATAGAAAAATACGGAGCTGATTCTTTAAGATACACACTTGCAGCTTTAGCAGCCCAGGGTAGAGATATAAGGCTTTCTGAAAAAAGAATAGAAGGCTACAAGCATTTTGCAAATAAAATATGGAATGCTTCTAAATATGTTCTAACAAACGTTGAAGAACATTTAGAAGAAGGTTCTATAAGTTCCGATATAAAAGAGCTGGATCTTTCATTAGAAGATAAATGGATACTATCAAGACTTCAGGAAACCATAAAAACAGCACAAAAAGCTATAGAAGAGTATCGTTACAATGATTATGCTTCTTCCCTTTACGACTTTTTCTGGCATCAGTACTGTGATTGGTATTTAGAATTTACAAAAGAAAGAATATACAAAGGAACCAAAGAGGACAGGCAGACAGCCCTTTCTGTACTGATATACGTCCTGGATAAAAGTATGAGAATGCTACATCCAATGATGCCATTTATAACAGAAGAAATCTGGCAAAAAATACCAGGTAAAGAAGAAAAATATCTACCAGTTGCTAAATATCCAGAGTTTGATGAAAGTTTATATTTCCCTGAAGAAGAAAAAGAGATAGAAGATATAAAGGAGCTTATCGTTTCAATCAGAACAGCAAGGGCAGATTTTGGAATAGAACCATCAAGAAAGTTAAATATATACATCAAACCTGCAGATGAATCCTTTGAAAACACCCTGCACAGCCTTATACCGGCAATAAAACATCTGGCAAAAATTGAAAACATTCAGATAGGTAAAGATATATCAAGACCTGAAAATACACTTGTGGCTGTATTCTCACGGGGTGAGGTTTATATTGATATAAAAGGTGCAATAGATCTAGAAAAAGAAATAACAAGACAGGAAAAAATTCTAAAAGACCTGGAAAAATCCATATCCATATCTGAGAAAAAACTTTCAAATGAAAACTTTGTAAAAAAAGCCCCTTCCCACGTTGTAGAAAAGGAGAGAAACCTGTACAACGAGCTTATAGAAAAGGCCTCTAAAGTAAAAGAAATTATAAAAAACCTTAAGGAAGCATTAAACATAACAAAAACCTCTTGACAAAGGTTTTTATTATTGATATATTATTTGTCCGTTCAGTTGATGGTGTTCCGGAGTAGCTCAGCTGGCAGAGCAGGCGGCTGTTAACCGCCGGGTCGGGGGTTCGAATCCCTCCTCCGGAGCCATATCTTAAAACTCTTTTTTCTCTTGTTTTTTATCTGTTATAATATCAGCAAAAAAGAGAGGTTAGGAGATGGATCTATCTAAAATTCCTGCAGGAAAAAATCCCCCTGAAGATATATACGTAGTTATTGAAATACCACAGGGCAGTGGAATCAAGTATGAAGTAGATAAAGAAAGTGGTGCTGTTTTTGTTGATAGATTCCTGTATACAGCGATGTATTATCCTTTCAACTACGGTTTTATTCCAAACACATTAGCCGAAGATGGAGATCCAACTGACGTTCTTGTTATATCTTCTGAACCTGTTGTGCCAGGAAGCGTAATAAGAAGTAGACCTATTGGTATGCTTGAGATGGAAGATGAAGAGGGTATAGATACAAAAATTATAGCTGTTCCTGTTTCTAAATTGGATAAAACATTTGACAATATAAAAACAGTAGAAGACCTACCAGAAGCTACACTAAACAAGATAAAACACTTTTTTGAACACTATAAAGAGCTGGAACCTGGAAAATGGGTTAAGGTTAAGTCCTTTAAAGGTGTAGATACTGCTATTGAGGCTATAAAAGCTGATCTTGAAAGGTATGCCAAATAAGACTTGACACAGGCGCGTTTTTCGTATATATTAAATATTCGCTTTTGTTGATTGCTCGGAGCGTAGCTCAGGTGGCAGAGCACGTGCCTTGGGAGCACGGGGTCGCAGGTTCAAGTCCTGCCGCTCCGATTTCATTTTCAGCTAAGCTACGGGCCCGTAGCTCAGCTGGATAGAGCAACGGACTTCTAATCCGTAGGTCGCAGGTTCGAATCCTGCCGGGCCCACCATTTACTTGACAAAAAAGAATACTGGTATATAATGGTTATTTGTTGCCGCGGGGTGGAGCAGCCTGGTAGCTCGCCGGGCTCATAACCCGGAGGTCGAGGGTTCAAATCCCTCCCCCGCAACCAACAAAAAGACTTGACACAGGCGCGTTTTTCGTATATATT
>CAZHWB010000098.1:0-28023 GCA_964536105.1 uncultured Aquificales bacterium
CTGAAGGGCCCTGGGAGACTACCAGGTTGATAGGCCACAGGTGGAAGCTCAGCAATGGGTGGAGCCGAGTGGTACTAATCGCCCGTGTGGCTCGGCCTCTTACTTCTTAATGCCTCTTCTTCTTCCCTTATTCTATTGCCAATTTGCCTGGTGCCCATAGCGGGGAGGTTACACCCGGTCCCATTCCGAACCCGGCAGTTAAGCTCCCCTGCGCCTATGATACTGGCCGCGAGAGCGGTCGGGAAAGTTGGTCGGTGCCAGGCTCTATTATTTATCTATCCTTTTTAAGGTTATTTTTCCTATTGCTATTTTTAACTCCATTTTGTATGGAAATATCTCTTTTTCTTTAAAGAAAAGAACCCACTTTCCTCTGGGCCTTATAATACCCTCTACTTCAATTTTTGGATTTATCAATATTTCTGTTTTATTTTTTCTTTTTTTGATTTTGTAAGGGATTTTGTAAATTTTTCCGTTATAAAACACAGGTAAAAAACCTGCCTTTTTTCCATTTCTCCTATTGAACAGATAAAGAGAACTGCTGAATGGTTCTAGATAAAAATCTTCTTTTATATAACTGTAATATCTGATTAGTTTTTCATTTATTTTTTTTAAAATTTTTACTCTGTTTTTTTTAAAAATATAGTGGTGTTTTATATCAAGCTCTCTTTCCTTTTGATGAAAGTAAAATTCTTTTGGTTTGAATGAAGAATATGCTTTTGAAAAACCCTTATATTCTATACTTTTGAAGAACTTCACTATTCCTATTGTACCTGCTTTTATATTAGTTGTTATCTCTTTGTCTAATGAGTAAGATATACAAACTTTTGCAACATCAATAAACATATATTCAACTAGATAGCATACTTTTTTTTCTTCTCTGGTATATCCGCTAAGATTGTATGATAAGAAGATAAAAATTGTAATTAATACCCTTTTCATACTCTTTATATTTTATTTGGTATTGCCCTTGTTATATAATAATTATTCCATATTTTATTTAGTCCAAAAGGATTTCAAAACTTTCTGGAGGTCTGTTTATGCAATATAGAGTATATACCGCTAAATCTTATAAAACAATTCCTCAAATTCAAAGCTCTTTAACTGAAGAGCAGATGTTTGATATTGATGTTGTTTCTAAGGTATTTCCTTTTAAAGTTAATAGTTATGTTATAGAGAAGCTTATAAACTGGGAAAATCCTTTAGAAGACCCGATATTCAGGTTAACGTTTCCCCAGAGGGGTATGTTAAAGGATGAGGATTATGAAAAGATAGCTTCTCTTTTAAAAGAAGGTGCTTCTGAAGAAAAGATTAAAGCTGTGGCTAATGAAATTCGTATGAAATTAAATCCTCATCCTGCCGGTCAAAAATACAACGTTCCAGAAATTAATGGTAAAAAGCTCCATGGTGCCCAACATAAATATAAAGAAACAATTCTATTCTTTCCTAAGCAGGGGCAAACCTGCCATGCTTATTGTTCTTTTTGCTTTAGATGGCCTCAGTTTGTTGGAATTGATGAGTTAAAGTTTGCTATGAAAGAGGTAGATATTCTTATTGAGTATATAAAGGCTCACCCTGAAATAACAGATCTTCTTTTTACCGGTGGTGATCCTATGATTATGAAAACAAAGGTTTTAAAGCAGTATATAGAACCTATTTTAGAAGCAGATATACCCCATTTAAAAACAATAAGAATCGGAAGCAAAGCGTTAGGTTTCTGGCCGTATAGATTTTTAACTGATGATGATGCCCAGGAACTTTTAGATTTATTTAAAAAGATTGTAGATAAAGGTTATCATCTTGCCTATATGGCCCATTTTAATCATTATAGGGAGCTTGAAACTGAAGAAGTTCAGGAGGCTATAGAAAAAATTAGGGAAACAGGAGCTGTAATAAGAACCCAATCACCTGTCTTAAGGCATATAAATGACAGTCCTGATGTCTGGGCAACTATGTGGAAAAAACAGGTTGATCTGGGAATGATACCTTACTATATGTTTATGGCAAGGGATACAGGTGCCCAGCATTACTTTGGAGTTCCCCTTGTTAGGGCTTGGGAGATTTTTAGAGATGCTTATAAGCAGGTAAGTGGTCTTGCTAGAACGGTTAAGGGACCTTCTATGTCTGCAACCCCAGGAAAAATAAGAATGCTGGGTGTTGCTGAGATAAATGGTAAAAAATATATGGTTTTAGATTTCCTTCAGGGAAGAAATCCTGATTGGGTTGGAAAACCTTTCTTTGCAGAGTACGATGAAAATGCCATGTGGATAGATGAGTTAAAACCTGCTTTTTCAGATAAGTTCTTTTTTGAGGATGAATTAGAAAAGCTCTTGAAAAAAGAAGCAGCTTAATCAAAAATAAATTTTACCTGACAGACGGCTGTTATAACAGCCGTCTCCATCCTAAGTATATTTTTTCCCAAGGATACTGTTTCAAAGCCTTTTAATTTTAACTGGAGTACCTCTTCTATTGTAAAACCACCTTCATTTCCTATAAGGATATCTATTTTATTTCCCTTCTTTCCGAGGAAATCCTTTAATGTCTTTTCCCTTTCCTTCTCATAGAAGATAAATCTATATTCCCCTGTAGCTTTAATATTTTCAATTTTAATGGGATTTTCTATTTTTACTGGAAATAGTCTTTTACACTGCTTTATAGAGTTTAATGCTATTTTTTCCCATTTTCTCATTTTTTTTAAAATATCTTTCTCTTTTACAGCTGTGTTTTTTGATATAACTGGGATAAGCTTATATACACCCAGTTCTGATATAGGTTCTATAAGATCATCCACCTTTGAAAGATGATTGGGCATACATAAAAACAGATTTATTTTTATATTTTCCTCATAAGCCGGAATTTTTTCTAAAACTTTTCCTATAAGCTGTTTTTTATCTATTTTTTCTACTTCTACAAGATAAACATTTCCTTTTAAATCATTTACCTCTATTTTATGGCCTACTTTTACCCTTCTAACCTTTACATGGTTAAGTTCCTCATTTTTTATTACTGCTTTATCCTTTTCAATATTTCCAATAAATCTTGGATATGACATTTAGCTTCCCTGCCTTATTTTTTTCACAAGTAATGCTGTGAAGAATAAGATACCGTATATAAAAACTGTTGTTGCCCCAGATGGGAGGTTGTACTGGTATGATACAAAAATACCTGCAAGGACAATAATGATACTTATAAGGACAGAAGAAATTAATATTTTTTTATAATGCCAGAATATTTGGGAAGATGTTGCAGCAGGAAGTATTATCATAGCGGAGGCAAGTATAACTCCAACCAGCTTAACGGCAAGAACTGTAGCAATTGCTATTATTACAATAAGACTGTAGTAATAAAATTTCGTATTTATTCCTGTAGTATATGCCACTTCTTCGTTATAACAGCAAAATAGTATTTTTCTGAAAAATATCCATAAGAATATATATGTAAAAATGGAAAAAATGGTAAGCAGGTATATATCCTCTTTTGTTATTGTGAGTATATTTCCAAACAGGAAGGAAAAAAGGTCTGAGGTGTAGTTTGGGGTTAATGTTAGAAATATAACCCCTAAAGCCATAGATATAGAAAATAGTATTCCAATGGAAATATCCTCATGTATATCGCCTTTTTTACTTATGTATCCAATTAAAATACCTGTAGAGATCGCAAATATAAATCCAAGGGAAATTGGGGATACACCAAGGTAAACTCCTAATGCCAATCCCCCAAAGGTTGCATGGGATATACCAACATTTATAAAAGACCAGTTTTTTATATTTATAAAAAGGGATAAAACAGATAAAAGAACGGCAATAAGAATGCCTCCAATCAGGGCATTTTGTATAAATGGTATCGTGAGAATTTCTAACATCTTTTATCTCCGATTTTAAATCTGAAGTGTTCACAGGCTACACATTCCTCTGAATGGACCACCAGCTCTATTTCTGAACCGTAGAGTTTTTCTAATATATCTTTTTTGAAAAATTCTTTAGGATGTCCGTAAAAATGAAGAAATCTGTTTAACCCTGCGATTTTATCAACAAATTTTGCAACAACACCAACATCATGGGTTACCATTACAACGGTTATTCCTTTTGTTTCTTTTAAATTTTTTAAAAATTCATAAAAACTTTCCTGGGCTACAACATCAATTCCTGTTGATGGTTCATCTAAAAATATTATTTCTGGTTCAGCTACAAGGACCCTTGCTATAGATACCCGTTGCTGTTGTCCGCCTGAAAGGTCGCTAAATGGATGATCTTTAAAATCTAGCATACCTACATAATCAAGATATTTTAAGGCCCTTTCTATCTGTTCTTTTTTAGACAGTTTGCTGTTTACAAGACCAAATAAAACAACATCTAAAACAGATACAGGAAACCTTTTAGGTATGTTATTTTTTTGGGGAAGATAACCAACCTTTCCTGTTTTTATTGCTTCTTTTGGAGGGCGTTCAAGCAGTTTTATTTCTCCTTTAAACGGGATAATAAATCCTAAAATTGTTTTCAGGAGGGTTGTTTTACCGCCTCCATTTGGTCCAACAATCGCAAGGGTTTCACCTTTTTTTACAGAAAAGTTTATATCTTCCAGGATAACTTTACCGCTAAGCTTAACAGTAAGATTTTTTACTTCAAGGGCTGTTTTCACGTTATCTCCTTAGTCTATTTTAACTACAATTTTTCCAAAAAACTGTCTGCTTAAAAGTTTTTTATAGGCATCTTTTACTTTTTCAAATGGAAATACGCTGTCTATCACAGGCTTTAAATTTTCTGGAAAGTACTGAAGGTACTGGGCAACTTCTCCTTTTGTTCCCATATAAACACCGTGGATATCAATATTTTTTCCAAAGATTTTTCTTAGGTTAACCTTTGGTTCTGCCCCTGTTGTAACTCCGAAAGTAATTAATTTTCCTCCTTTTTTAGTGCAGTCTATAGAGCTGTTAAATGTTTCTTCTCCTATATGATCCACAACAATATCACACATATCTCCATCTGTTATGTCTTTAATACTTTCCACAAAATCTTCCTTTTTATAATTTATGACAAAATCGGCACCTAGCTCTTTTGCCTTTTCTTTTTTCCAGTCATCACCTACTGTTGTTATTACGGTAGCTCCATGCATTTTTGCTATTTGAATACCGGCTGTTCCAACACCGCTACCACCTCCGTGGATTAATACCTTATCCCCGGGCTTTATTTTTCCTCTTGTTACAAGGGAGTGCCACATTGTTGTGTATGTTATGCCGATACTTGCACCTTCTTCAAAGGTAATTCCTTTAGGTTTTTTAAAGACATTAAGATATGGAACTTTTACATACTGGGCAGAAACACCGTCTGTTAATACGCCGAGTATAGAAAAGGTTTTACACAGGTTATCCCTTCCAGCCAGACAGTATTTACAGTAACCACAGGATAACCCTGGATATACAATAACTTCATCCCCTTCTTTTACATTTTTAACTCCAGCTCCTACCTTTTCCACAATACCAGATGCATCGGAGGCAAATATGTGGGGCATAGGTATTTTAACTGGATATTTCCCCTCCATTATCCATATATCAAGATGGTTTAATGAAAATGCTTTAATTTTAACCAGCACTTCATTTTCCTTTATGTCTGGAACAGGAAAATATCCCGATTTTATATTTTCAAATGAGCCGTGTTCTTCATAAAAAAGGGCTTTCATTTTCATTTTTTTCTCCTTTATTTATAATTATTTTTCAGTAATTAAAAATATACATTAAAAAGGGGATTTTTATGATATCCAAGGCCAGAGCGCAAGAGCTTTTATCTTCCTTTCCTGAAACAAAAATTCTGGTTGTGGGGGATCTTATTCTTGATAAGTATTTGTGGGGGGAAGTTGAAAGAATATCCCCTGAAGCTCCTGTTCCTATTGTTGATGTGAAAAAAGAAACGGTAAACTTAGGGGGAGCCTGTAATGTTGCCTGGAATATATCTGCTTTAGATGGAAATGTTTATATTGCAGGTATTATAGGAAATGATGAAAATGGAAGGATTTTAAACTTCCTTTTAAAGGAAAAAAATATAAACACTTTGCTTGTCAAAGATCCATCCCGTCCAACAACAGAAAAAACAAGGATAATAGCTGTTAGTCAGCAGTTGATGAGGATTGATAGGGAAAATCGGAATTCTTTAGATGATGATGTAGAACAGCAGTTGATCCAGAATATAGACAGTGTTATAGACGACATTGATGTTGTAGTGGTGTCTGATTACGGAAAAGGGGTGATAACAGATAGATTAATGAAGTACTTAAAAGGTACCGGAAAGCCTGTTTTTGTTGATCCTAAGCCGTCTAACATATCCCTTTATGAAGGGATAACAATAATGACACCAAACAAAAAAGAGGCTTATCAGCTTTCAGGCTTATCAAAAGAAACTGGGGTTGAAGAGGTTGGTAAGTTTTTGATGGAAAGGTTGAATATGAAACAGATTTTAATAACCCTTGGAAGCCAGGGAATGGCACTATTTGAAGGTGATAAAATAACTAAAATTCCGGCAAAGGCAAGAAAGGTTTTTGATGTTACAGGGGCTGGGGATACTGTTATTTCTGTTCTGGCTATGGCAAGGGCAAGCGGTGGAACGTGGTTTGAAAGTGCTGTTCTTGCTAATTATGCTGCTGGTTATGTTGTTGGGGAGATAGGAACAGCTGTTGTAAACAGGGAACTCCTTCTTTCTCTTATTCCTTAAATATAAAATAAGGGAGGGGATTGGAATGTTTTACCGGATTTTATTTTTGTTTATGTTTATGTTTTTGGTTTCCTGTGATATTGGCGGGGACAGTAAGTATATTACAGCAAAGGCAAAACTTGGTAATCTTGCAGGGGCTCAAGTTAAGGTTTTTAAAGTTTTGGATAATGGGTCTTTATCTTTGCATAACACAGATATAACATCTGACGGGGAAAATCTTGAAGATATAGGTAATTTTCTTATAAAGGTTGATAATGTAAAGGATAATGATCTTCTTCTTATTCAGGTTTCTGGTGGTATGGATTGGGACGCAGATGATGATGGTTTTAAGGATATCCAGCCTACAGAAAATAAAGGTGTTATAAGGGCTTTTATAACAGGTCAGGAGTTGAGAACTTTAGGAGATGGGATAAATATTTCTTTAGCTTCGGAGCTTATTTTTGAACTTCTTGCTGGGGATTTCAGGTACAATTTTGAAAAGAAAAGCTTTATTGAAAAACTCAATCTAAAGGCAAAGGAAATTCTTAAGGATGATATCAATAAAGATGGTGAGATAGACAATAAAGATATTTTACTATTTGATATCTCTGTTTATAAAAATGCTTTAAAGGAGGATATTTCTTCAAACTTAAACCTATTAATAGAAGATATACATAAAGGCAGTATTCCTGTTTTAAAATTAGGGGTATATCCTGTTTCTTTTGTGTCGGCAGGTTTTTCCTATAAGGTAAAGTCAAAGGAAAATCTGCTGTTTATAGGAAGTCCGTATGGTTTATACATTTATGATATTTCAAATCTCTTAAATCCTGAATATCTTTCAAGTTTTAAAACATACGACTGGGTATGGAATTTTGATTTAAACAGTGATGTTCTTATTATTGCCGGTCTTACAGATGGATTTAAGGTTTTAGATCTAATGGATCCTTTTAATATATCCCTTTTATCTGAATTTTATCCTGTTCAAAAGATAGACGGGGCTCCAGATGCACAAAGTGTGTATATATACAGCAACACAGCCATAACAGCAAATGGTACCGATGGATTTTCAATTTATGATATTGAAAACCCAAAAAATCCTGTGGAGATACTTACCTATAAACCCTGTAGCAACGTAAAAGATGCCGTTTTAAGGGAAGGTACTGCTTACATTATCTGTGAAAGGAGTCTAAAGGCTTTTGATATTTCTTCTCTGCAGGAGTTATTTTCCTTTAATGTCAGTAAGGAGCTTTCAGATATAGATATATACAAAAATAAACTTGCTGTTTCTGAGCTTGAAGGAACTGTTTATATTTTTGATATTTCAGATCCACAGGCTCCTGTCCTTTCCAAAACTTTAAAATGGCAAAATGATTATATATTTTCTGTGTCTCTAAAAAATAATACTCTTTATGTACCTTTGTTTTATTCAGGGGTAGAGATTTGGGATATTTCAGATACAGAAAATCCAGTTAAAATAGGCGCTTTAAAGGTTGATGGAAATGTTTATTCTGTTTCATCAGATAACAGCTTTATATTTGCTGGGACCAGAGGGGGAGTTTTTATATTTGATTTAGGTATTTTTAAATCTTTTTAACTACCAGCCTATTATTTCAAATGTTACAGGAAGTTCAATAACTAAATTATCCCGGGGAGGTTTTTTCCCCTCTTTTTTTGCAAAAAGGGGAACATATTTTTTTATGAGTTTTACAGCTCCCCTATCAAGAATTTTATATCCACTGCTTACCATCACTTTTATACTTTTATCATCTACAGAACCGTCTTTTTTTATGGTAAATCTAACTGTAAGACTTCCTTCTAATCTAAGTCTTTTAGCCATTGGCGGATATAAATCCCTTCTTCTTGCTAGATTATTCAGGTATCTTTCTAGTGCCCTTATATATTTCAATATATCCTCTTCAGAAACGCTTTTTTCTTTTGTTTTGGGACTTTTATCCACCTGAAAGAGATTATCCTTTCCCTTTAGATCTGCAAGGGAAATGCTTCTTTGTATTTTAGGGTTTTCCTTTAAGGCTGGTGGTGCTTTTGGTGGGTTTGATATCTGGGTTATTTTCTCTATTTTTCTTTCTATTTTTTTAGGGATTTTCTTAACCTGTTTTTTAGGTCTATTTTTAACAGGTTTCTTCACTGTTTTTTTCTTTTTCCTTATTTTTATTTTCTTTTTTGGTTTTGCTTTTTTTACTAATCTTTTTTTTACTTTTTTTACAATTCTTTTCTTTTTTATTTTTTTCTGGATAATTTTTTCCTTTTTAGGTAATGGCTCTGGCATAGGCAGTATATAATCTTCTATTGGTTTTAGAAGGGGAGATGTGGCAGCTTTTGGTATTTTCTTTTTTTGGGAACTTTTTTCTTTAGGTTTATGTAAGATAGATATATATATTGGTTTTTCCTCTTTTTTTTCCCTTTTTTTTTCCTTGATTAAAGAGACTCCTGAAAATACAATTCCGTGTAAAACAGCTGAAAGGATAAGCCCTATAAAGAGATACTTGTATTCTTCAAAAAACTGTCTCACCTTTTATTCAACCTTTTCTGTTTCTATAAGGTACTTTTCAATACCTGCCTTTCTGCACTTATCAACAACAAAAACAATATGTTCAAAGGGTGTTTCTTTGTCAGCCCTTAGCACAACAACCTGATTTTTGTTTTTGATTTCCTCTAATGCTTTTTCTAAAGAACTTCTACTTATCTGCTTTCCATTTAGAAAAATATCCCCGTTTTTCTTCAGTGTTATTTCTATTTTGTTTTCTTTAACCTCTTTTGCCTCTCCTGTTTCTGCTTCAGGGAGATTTAAAGGTATTTTTGCCTCAACCATGAATGTTGCAGTTGCCATAAATATAATGAGGATAACAAGAACTATATCCACAAAGGGGGTCATATTTATTTCTGCTATCTCTTTTTCATTGTCATCTATCAGCTTTTTCATTCTTCTATCTCTAAAGGTAGGTTTTTCTTTTCTTCGTACAGAAGAAGAATTGTTTTTATCTTCCTTACAAAATAGTTGTAGGCTATTACACATGGGATAGCTACAAAAAGACCCAGGGCTGTGGCAACTAAGGCCTGTGATATACCTTCCATTACAACCCTTACGCCAAATTCATTTGAAACCCCAAGGTCGTGGAAAGCTTTCATTACCCCTAAAACTGTCCCAAATAACCCTATAAATGGAGCATTGTTTCCAAATGTAGCAAGAATTCCAAGTCTTTTTTCTAAAAGAAGTTTCAACTGGATAGGGGAGTACTCAAGCATCTTCCTTTCCAGTAGTTTTATAGAAATAAGTCTTTCAATAATTACAGCTATAGATACAAAACTCATAATAATGAGAAGAATAAGAACTGGTTCTTCCCCTATAAGAGCCATTTTCAAAAGGGTTTCTGTTATACCCATTTATTCTCCTTTCTCTATGAGATAAGAGACATCTTTTACTATATCTTCAACAGGAAGATACATACTTTTAAACTCCTCTACAATTTCCCCTTTTTGATTTATAACTGTAAGTTTTGCTGTGTGGTCTATCATTCTGTGTTTCATTGTGTGGTTCTGGTGCTTCATTTCCATAATGCCTTTATCCTTCACATATACACCGTAATTTTTCCAGACCTTTTTTAATTTTTCCTTATCCCCTGTCAAAAATATCCAGTCCGCAAACCCCCTTTTTTTCTTATATTCTCTAAGTTTTTCCACAGTGTCGTCCTTAGGATCAACTGTTATAAAAATAATCTTGTATTTATCTTTATAACCTTTTTTGTTTAGCTGTGTTTCAACCTGTTTTAAGAAAGCGGTTATTGTGGGACATACATGGGGACACTGGGTGTAGCCATACGTAATGAGGATAACTTTGCCTTTTAACTCTTTTAATGAAAAGGGTTTTCCCTCGTCTGTTAATAACCCTTCTATTTCCGGGGCTTTCTTAGGAAATCCTTTTGTTGAACCATGCAAACTAAAAGCAAATGCTAAAGAAACAAAGGCAAAAATAAAACCTAGTATCTTCACTCCTGCTTTCAAGGCAAAACCTCCATGTTAATTTAACGTTAAATTATTATAAAAAATAAATTTATGCAACATTTTAAAACCTTTTTCTAAAATTTCAGTGAAACTACCCGATTTTTAAAGAAGTGTAAAAAAAATTGACACTCAGCGTAAAGTTATTTAACTTTATGTTTGGAAAATTGAAAAGATATTCAAAACTATAAAAACGGTGGAGGGTTTTTATGTTTATCAAAGGTTTATTTCCTTCATTATTTTTAATTTTTTTATTATCTGTGCTGTCCATTAACTGTGGTGGTGGTGGCGGTGGATCAACATCTGAAACTCCTGTAAATCCCCCTCCTGTTGCGCCTGAAAGCCTTTCAATTATAAATGGGACTATTTATGTTGGAGAAAATACAGGAAATTATCCAGAAGGGCTTGTGTCTGTTGTAGGGATTATTTCTGTTGATAAAGATGGAAACGAGATTGATAGAAAAAGTATATCTACATCCAATGGAAAGTTTTCACTAAATATTGGTTTAGATTCAAATGGTGGAAGTATTGTTGTAACAGTAGATGCAGAAGGATACACCCCTGGGACTAAAACCATATACTACAACTCCCCGGAAGATTTTAAAAATCTGATGATATCTGTAAGAATAGATCCTGTAGCTAAAAAGGTTGTCTCAATAACAGAGATTAAGGTATCCTCAAACCGTGAAAATGTCGCAAAGGTAAACTTTTATGAGGATAAAAAGGGATACATTTATACAGCAGATGTATCTTCCGATCCATTAAGACTTTCTGTTGCAATTCCTGTAGAAAAGCTGCAGACAGATGTTGAAAATATCCTTGTTGAGTATAAAGGTTATAGACCAAGTGATCCAGATGATTATCAGAATTTTCCCGGGGAGTATACAGATAACGATGAACAGCTTATTTCTGTAGGATTTTTTACCCTTGATATAAAGGATCTAAAAACAGGGAAAAATCCATTTACCCAGGGAATTTCTACACAACTTGTAAAAGGAAGGGGAGAGTATTATAGACTTCTAAGTTTTGTGGACTGTCAGCAACTTAGTAAAATCAAAGATGTTTTAGACTCTTTAGATGAAGATCCTGAAAAGAATGGTATTCAGCTTTCCTTTTATGCCTTTGACTGGGATAAAGGAAAATGGGTAAAGGCCGGTGTTGGGACATTTGTTTCATCCCAGGATGTTGAATTTGAAAAGTTTGGTGAAGATATAAACACAATTGATACAATCTGGGACTACATTATTTTTAACGGATGTATAGATAATGATCCCTGCACAGTTGAAGCTATTACAAGTCCAGCATGTATAGATGTTGATGGTGACAGCTTTTTAGATGATGTTTCCTGCAGAGGAAATCACGTAATAACAGATGAAAATGATATATGTACAGATATAGATCCTGTTTATGTTGTGGTAAGCGTAACAAATCCCCAGCTTCAATGGAAAAATCTTGATTATATCAAACCTGCTTCAGGGACTATTGAGTTTACCGTTGTTGTAAAAGATGATAAGGGAAACCCTGTAGCAACCCCTGTTTTTGTTGTCCCCTCTAACGACCAGTGTATAGAGTTTGTACAGGGATATACCTCCCAGGAAAATGGCCAGGCACATCTACAGACCCTTAAATACTGTGATCCTTCAAATGCTTACATAGGTTATATAAATCCTTTTACAGGAATGTATGTGGAAGATAATCAAAATACAGTAACTGTAGAAGATGGTAGTGTTATAAATATCACTATAGTAAATCCTCTAAAATGTAAAATAACAGGGATTGTAAAAAATGAACAAAATGTACCTTTAAAGGATATACCTGTTTATGCTTATTCTAATTACCTTCCTTTTTACAGGAGTGTTCTTTCTAACAGTGCAGGTGTGTACACATTAGATGCCCCATGTAATGTACCTGTTAGGGTTGTTGTATCTTACAGGGAAGATAAGGCTTTAACTGCAAATATCAACGGTGTAAAAGATGGAAATGAAGATAACGACGATGGATCAACAGCCTATATGCAGACATTTGTTTTGGGAAATTATCCCCCTGATGGATACGGATACCTTTCTACATATTCAACAAAATGGGGTTCAACTGTAGAAGCATACATATATGCTTGGGATTATGAAGGGGATCTTCCTATAAGATACAAGCTTAAGCTTATAAACCAGGATAATGATGTTGTTAAGTCGTATACCGGGACAATATCCAGAAATTACGCCCAGACAAAGGTAGATATAAACACATCTGATCTTCCAGAGGTAGGAGATGTATATAAGGTTGTTTTAATTCTGGTAGATAGGGGATTTTCAGGGGATATAGGAAATCTAAGCCAGGAATACACAGAGGTGGAAATAGGAAATTTACATGTGAATATAGACAACTCACCACCTACAATTGTTTACTTTTATTCAGGGCAGGAAACAGTTAGTAAAGTAGGATCAACAGTAACCCTTTATGGAAATGGATACGATATAGATGGGGATCCTTTAAGCTCCAGAGTTTCATACAAATGTTACGACAATGATCAGAATTTGATAGATGAGGGGTATACTCCAAATGGGGATAATATTCTAACAGAGGGCTATGAGGAATTTACCATTCCTTCTAATCCAGATATAAAAAGGTGTAAGTTTGTATGGGAGCTTTCTGATGGAAAAGCAACCTCTCACTCCCAGGCTGTACATGTTGAAATTAAAAACTCACCTCCTTCTGTATATATATGGCCTGAAGAATATGTTGTTTCTGTAGAAAATGAGACTACAACTATTTACGCAATAGTCAGTGATCCAGATGGGGATGATGTTACATGTAACTGGTACGTAAACGGCGTTTTAGATAATGACCAGCATAGTTGCCAGGAGTACATCCTTTCTCTAGAGGGTTATGAACCAAACACAGATATTGAAATCAGACTGGAGGCTTCAGACGGCATAGATATCTCTTCTGAGGGAATAACTATCCATTACGGAAGACCAGGTAATTTAGAAATTATTATCCAATAAATATCTGGAGGGTTTTTAAAATGAAAAAAGGTATTAAGAAACTTTTAGGTGCAGCTCTTCTTATAAGTGCTGCTGGCGTAATTGCTTCCTGTGGAACAGGGGGGGATAGTATCTCAATGGGAGAAACCCCTGTTGAAACGGCATCTTTAAAAATTGCTGTTAAATTTCCAGACAGCAGTATAAACCCAGCTTACATTGATAATGATGTTTCCTGTATCCAGGTTGAGTATTCAAAAGGGGATATTGTTAAAGAGGTTACTTTAACAAAGGATAATCCTACAGCTACTATTGAGGAACTAGTCCCTGGTTCAAGCTTTATAAAAGTTACCGCAACAAATGGTTTACCTGACAACGATGGAGAATACCAGTACTGTACAGGGGATATTCTTGATAGGGTTAATGTTAAGGCATATTTAAAAGAAGGTGAAAATCAGCTTAAAACCACCCTCATTGCTCCTGCTAAATGGGAATTTGTGGACAATGATGATAATCCGGTAGCTATTAGATTTAACAAATTAAAAACCGACTCTTTAGAGGAAATAACCTCCTTTGTTCTTTCTGTTAATAATATTGAACATGGGCCTATTCCTGTTTCTTTAGATTTTACAAAACTGGCAGGAAAAAGCTTTTATGACGTTGCCTTTTACGGAAACAATCTAAATCCAATTGTGGATAATGATGCCGGCTCCTGTGTAGATCAGGATGGGGAAATAGTCTGTTATACCGAAGGTATTTACTTTAACCAGTTTATGGGACCAAATACATCTTCCAATACATTTGAAGCCCATGAGGTTCCTTTAGCACCAATAACAGTTGATAACGACCAGATAAAAAGATTTTTTATAATCCTTGGATCTCCTCCAAACTACATGGAAGATACTGATATGGGTTACAACAAAGAGTTTAGCGTAATTCAGGATAATGATAATACAGATGTTGCAAAAGATGTGGAAACAAGATTTGGCTTTACAAAGGTTGTTGATGCTCTGCATATGGAGGGGACTATTTTAGAAGTGGCAGTAAAAGGAGAAAACAAAAATATAATCTGTTCTTTTGATCCTGAAGGAAATGACACTATCCAATGTCCAGAAAATATAGGAGATGAACCATTTATTGGTCCGCTGTCTATCAGCATTGCTAACGAAGGAATATCTACACAGGGGATAGATAATGATAACTGCTATAGAGATGTTTCTATGGTTGAAAAAAGATATATAGATTACTTACATTCTCCATTTAAGTACTGCAAACCTACAACTCCTTTCTACTGTGATTACAATATGGACGGGGTTATAAATGATAATGATGATATGAATGGTGATAATGATGTTAACCAGCTTGATAACTACTATATTATAGAAACAACTGAAATGCCTGCAGATATATGTGTGTATCCTTTCAGGGCAAAAGCTACATCTTTTAAAGCATCAGCTACAGTTGAAATCCAGTAAATCGTATCTTTAGGGGCTTTAAGCCCCTTTTTCTTTAAATCTTCAAATCATTGAATTATCTTTATTTCCCTTTTAGAATTGTTTTATCTTTATTGGGAGGTTTCTCACCATGAAGAAGCTTTTATCTGGTCTTGTTTTTTTATCTATATCCGTTTCTTCCTTTGCTGCAGCTTATAAAATACCTGAACAGTCTAATAACTCAATGGGAACAGCTGCTGCGTATTTTGCAGGGGCAGATGGAGCAGATACCCCCTACTACAACCCTGCTAACCTTGGATTTTTAGACAATAAAGAAAAAGTTCTACTGGAAATAGGAACAAGGTTCATATATCTTCCAAGGATAAATTTTCAGGGAAAGGCTATAGATCCTGTTACCCATTCCTTTGTTATATCAGATGCAAAAACTAAAAGAGAGTACTTTCTTGTCCCATATTTTCATATGGTTCTTCCATCTAAAAACAACCTCAGATTTGGTTTTTCTTTAACTACCCCTGCGGGATTATCAAAAAGGTGGTCTGCAAAAATTCCCCGCTCAACGGCAGAGGAATTTACACTTAAAGTCTTTGAATTTACCACGTCGGCAGGTTTGAAAATATCTGATAAGTTTTCTATAGGGGCAGGTATAAGGGCTGTTTATGCAACTGGTCAGATAAAATATCAGTATCAGGGTATTTACAAAATAGATATGAATGGAGATACAAACTACAGAGCAGGTTATGTACTTTCTGCAACTGTAAGGCCGACAAAAAATTTATCTTTTTCTATGCTCTACAGGTCAAAAATAAATCTTAAGGTCTACGGAGATGCTAAAGGTTATCTGTATGTTGATAGTTTTGGTCTATATCCTATATCTTCCCAGGGAAGGGTTCAGGTACCTTTACCGGCTGAGTGGAGAATTGGGGCTTCTTACAAACACGGTAAAACCAAATTTGAGTTTACATTTGATAGAACATTCTGGAGTAAATATGAAAATCTAAACTTTAATTTTGAAGATCCTGTTGTAGAGAAGGCATTAGGGAAAAAGATTCCTAAAAACTGGCACGATACAAGCACAGTAAGATTTGGGGTAATACATAAGTTCAGTAATAGATTAACAGGTATGTTTGGTATTGCATATGATGAGACCCCTATACCGGAGAAAACATTAGGATTTGAATTACCTGATTCAAATGGCTGGATATTTTCTTTAGGAGGCTCATACAAAATAACCCCATCTACAGAACTGGGATTGTCCTACCTTTATTTCACAAAGTACGACAGAAATGTTACAAATGATAGGATAAACGGTAGATTTACAGAGCTTTCAGCCCATCTTTTTAATATATCTTTAAATCACTCTTTTTAAGAGGTTGGTATGACAACAAAGGTAGCCCAGTACATATATAAAAACTTTTATGAGGTTATAGAAAAAAACGCAAAAACCTACGGAAAAAAACCTATCATATTTGAAGATGATATTAAAATAACAAATCAACAGCTTAAACATTATGTTGACAGCCTTGCAAGGTACTTTGAAATATTAGGGGTAAAAAAAGGGGATAAGGTTGCTGTTCTTTTAACAAACTCAAAAGAGTTTATATATTCATTTTTAGCTATAGGAAAACTTGGTGCTGTTCCTGTTCCTATAAATACATTTCTAAAAAAAGGAGAAATAGAATATATCCTTTCCCACAGTGATTCAAAACTACTTATAACCCAGGAAAAGTTTGAAAAAGAGCTGTGGGAAATTTTTGATAAAACTCCAGTTGAAAAAATAGTATGGGTTGGTGGATACAAGATTTACGATAACAGAAACTTTCCTTTTGAGGAAGGTCTTACGATAGAAGATTTTGAGCATATAACCCCTAAAGGGGAACTTGATGATACAGCTGTAATTATTTATACCTCCGGAACAACAGGTAAACCAAAGGGGGTTATGCTGTCGTACAGAAATATATTCTCAAACATAGAAAATATTGTTCACCTTGGGATGATAACCCATAAAGACAGGTTTATTGTTTATCTTCCTATGTTTCATACCTTTACCCTTACTGCTACTGTTCTCCTCCCTCTGTATACAGCTAGCCCGATGGTAATAATAAAATCTATTCTTCCTTTTTCTAATATTTTTAAGCAAACCCTTTTAAAAAGGGTTAGTATTTTTATGGGGGTTCCGGAAGTTTACAACGCTTTATCTAAAGCAAAACTCCCCTGGTATTTTATGAAATTCCACAATATAAGGTATTTTATATCTGGAGGGGCACCCCTTCCTAAAGCAACTTTAGAAAAAATGAGAAAAAAATTTCCAAAAACTCCATTACTTGAAGGATACGGTTTGTCAGAATGTTCCCCTGTTGTGTCTATAAACAGACCGGAAAAACAGAAGGACCTGTCTGTAGGGCCACCTTTACCTGATTATCAGGTTAAAGTTGTTAATGATGAGCTGGTTGAACTAAAAAAAGGAGAGATAGGGGAGATTATCGTAAAAGGTGATAATGTGATGCAGGGTTATTACAAAGACCCAACAGCAACAGAAGAAACAATTATAAACGGCTGGCTGCTTACAGGGGATTTAGGCTATATTGATGAAGATGGATATATCTATATTGTAGATAGAAAAAAAGATCTGATTATATCTAAAGGGATAAATATATATCCAAGGGAAATAGAAGAGGTATTAAATGCCCATCCATATATAGAAGCATCGGCTGTTGTCGGTAAAAAAGATGAAATCCATGGGGAAATTCCTGTAGCTTTTGTAAAACTTGTGGAAGATGCTCCAAAAATAACAGAAAAGGATTTAAAAGATTATTTAAAAGATAAACTTGCAAATTACAAAATACCAAAACATTTCTACATTGTAGATGACCTTCCAAGGAATGCCACAGGAAAGGTTTTAAAAAGGGTGTTAAGGGAACAGGTAAATAATGCATCTTAATCAAACGGCTCCTGTGGTTATTTTGTATTTACTTTTTCAATGTGTTATATTTTTTACGTTATTTTATATAACAGTGTTATAAAAATCAGGAGGTTTATATAATGGCAACCGCAACAGGCAAGAGTATGAAAGAGATTAGATGGCATGGAAGAGGCGGACAGGGAACTGTTACAGCTGCGAAAATGTTAGCGTCAGCCGCCATTATAAGGGGGAAACATGGTCAGGCAATGCCGGAATTTGGACTTGAAAGGTCAGGAACACCTGTTAAGGTTTCTACAAGAATTTCAGATCAATATATAAATACAAGGGCTCCTGTTGATAATCCAGAAATTGTTATTGTAACGGATCCCTCTTTGATGTTTACAATAAGAGACATTATTGTTGCAGGAACTGATGAAAATACTGTTTTTATTGTAAATACAAACTTCCCTGCAGATAAAGTTAGAAAAATATTAGGTATTCCAAAGAATGAACTTTGGCTTGTTGATGCTTCCAAGATAGCTTTAGAGGAGTTTGGAAGAAATATACCAAACACAGCGGTTTTAGGGGCTGTTGCTAAAGCAACAGGTATTGTTGATTTAGAAGCTTTAGAACAGGAGATAACAGAAGCTTTTGAAGCATCTTCAAAACTTAGAGCTTTACTTCCTCAAAACCTCAAAGCCCTCAAAAGGGGATATGAAGAGGTTTACAAAGCTGAATAATCTCATAAAATCAAACGCTGTTATAAAATATAATGCACCCTAAACTGTATAAAAATTGGAGGTTAATATAAAATGGCATATGAATTAAAAGCTTGGCATGAAATACCAATAGGTTCTATTGTTCCTGAGGCTGGCTCAAGCAGGATAAACCATACAGGTTCATGGAGAATGTTAAGACCTGTCCTTAATTATGATAAATGTACCCACTGTTTGATATGCTGGATATTCTGTCCAGATGATTCAATACCGGTATCCCCACAAGAAAGATTTGAAACAGATTTTGAGTACTGTAAAGGTTGCGGAATCTGTGCCGTAGAGTGTCCATATGATGCCCTTGAAATGGTTCCGGAAATGGAAGTTAAGCTGAAAGAGCTTGAAGAACAATTATAAGTTTAAAATTCTGGAGGTTTAAAATATGGCTCAAACAAAAGTTGTAGCGTTAACAGGTAATCAAGCCGCTGCTGAAGCTATGAGACAGATAAATTTTGATATAGCGGCGGTTTATCCAATATCTCCACAAACAGAACTGATGGGATTTTTTGCTGAATATGTTGCAAATGGAGAAGTTGATACAGAAATGATAGCTGTTGATGGGGAGCACTCAGCAATGGCTACATGTATTGGGGCAGCAGCAGCAGGAGCTAGAACTATAACTGCTTCTGCAGGTCCAGGAATTGCTTATATGGTTGAAAACCTTTATGTTGCATCTGGAATGAGGATTCCTATTGTTCTTTTAGATGTTAATAGGGCATTATCTGCTCCCCTTTCTATCCACTGTGATCATGCAGATTCTATGCTAACAAGGGATACAAGCTGGATATCCATTTTTTCTGAGAATGCACAGGAAGCATACCACAACATAATTATGGCTGTAAAAATTTCTGAAAAGGCTATGTTCCCAATTATTGTAAACTACGATGGATACATTGTATCCCACTCTATAGAAGATGTAGAGATGCTGGATGATGAAACGGTAAGAAATTTTGTTGGACCATCTGATATCCACAGAATACCTTATCCACTTCTTGATGTTGAAAAACCTGTTACATACGGAGCAACAGCTCAGCCTGATTATTATACAGAATGTAAGTATCAACAGCATGTTGATTTCTTAAAGGTTTACGATGTTGTTAGAGAAGTTTTTGATGAATTTGCACAGATAATAGGAAAAAGGTATGACTTTATTGAAGAGTATAAAACGGAAGATGCGGAATATATAGGAATTTCTATGGGATCTTCCTTTGGAACCCTTAAAGATGCTGTTGATAGAT
Organism: uncultured Aquificales bacterium; assembly: GCA_964536105.1. Taxonomy (GTDB): domain Bacteria; phylum Aquificota; class Aquificia; order Aquificales; family Hydrogenothermaceae; genus JAADDV01. The sequence goes on from CAZHWB010000098.1 coordinate 20,037, forward strand.
TAAGGGAACAGGGTAAAAAGGTAGGAGCTATAAAAATCAGGCTTTATAGACCTTTCCCTGCAAAGGAGATTGCACAGGCTTTATCTAAGGCCAAAGGAGTGGCTGTTTTAGATAGGGCAGATTCTTTTGATGGAATTGGTGGACCCCTCTTAAAAGATATCGTGACTGCTATGATGTGGTCTGATAATAAACCTCTAATCCACAACTTCATATACGGACTTGGTGGTAGAGAAATACATGAAGAGGAGTTTATGAAAGCATTTGATAGGGTTGAGCGCCTTGAGAAAGGCATAGACACAAGAGATAGCTTTGTAGAATACTTACAAGTGAGGGAGTAATCATGGCAAAAAAGAGACCAATAGCTTTACTTTCAGAATTAGCTGCAAATAGAGAAACATTTGGGGAACAGATGCCCCTGGCTCCTGGGCATAGAATGTGTATAGGTTGCGGAATACCTCCTATAGTAAATGAAATATTACTTGCTATAAATGAACCTGTTGTGGTTGCCAATGCAACAGGCTGTCTTGAGGTTACAACAGGGGTTTACCCTGTTACTGCCTGGAATGTTCCCTGGATCCACGTAAACTTTCAGTCTACTGCAACAGTAGCTGCAGGTGTAGAGGCAGCATACAAGGTTCTTAAGAAGAAAGGTGTCATTCCAGCAGATAAAAGAATACATTTTGTTGCCTTTGGTGGAGATGGTGGTTCTTATGATATTGGTTTCCAGGCTCTTTCTGCAACAGCTGAAAGGGGACATAACGTTCTTTATGTTTGTTACAACAACGAGGGATATCAGAATACAGGATATCAAAGGTCCTCTGCTACACCGATTGGAGCATATACAAAAACAACACCTGTTGGAAAAGCCCATGTAGGTAAGGAGGAGCCTAGAAAAGATCTTACAATGATAATGGCAGCCCACGGTATTCCTTACGTAGCCCAGGCATCTCCGCATATATTTAGAGATTTAACAAAGAAAACTAAAAAGGCTATATCTATGCCTGGATTTAAATTCATAAATGTTTTAGAACCTTGCACCCTTTCCTGGAGATTTTCCCCTGAAGATACAATGAGGCTTGCAAAACTTGCAGTTGAAACAAGGTACTGGCCGATTTATGAGGTTATAGATGGAAAATACTGGAAGGTTAACATAAAGCCAAAAAGACCTAAACCTATAGAGGAGTATATAGCAGCTCAACCAAGATGGAAGCATGTTCTAAAATATCCTGAAGTTCTTGAAAGAATCCAGAAAGAGGTTGATGAAAAGTGGAATCTGCTTCTTCATCTTGAAGAGATGTCTAAAAAGCTTGCTGAAGATGAAGGGGTTGATTACGAAGCACTGTTTAAAATTCCAGAGGAAGAGGTTTAATATCACAGGGGGCTTTCTGCTCCCTCTTGTTTTTCTTCTAAATTTTTCCAATCTTTATTTCTATATATCTTTAATGGAAATTAGATGAAACAGATAAAAAAATACTGGACAGGTTTTATTTTTTTATTTCTGGTTTTTCTAGGTGTATTTTTTATTTTTAAAAAAATATACCAGAAGGAAATTCCTGAGGGTCTCATTGTTGGTGTAGGTCGTATAGACGGTGATCTTTATGTAATAAATACAAAGTACCCTGGAAGAATAAAAAATATATACTTTCAGGAAGGGGATAGGATTTTAGAGAATGAGCTTATAGCTGAGCTGGAAGATGAAGAATACAAAGCTGAAGTTCAAGCGATTGATGCCCAGATAAAAGCAAAAGAAAAAGAGATTGAAGCAAAAAAGATAGAGCTTGAAATAACAAAGGAAACCCTCCCGGAAGATGTGAAAAAGGCAAAATCTACAGTAGAAGTAAACAAGGCCCTTTTAAGGGAGCTTCAAAAGAATATAGATGCCTTAAAGAAGGTAGTCCAGCAGGATAAAAAGGATCTTATACGTTTTAAAAATCTGTTTGAAAAAAATTTAATTCCAGAGGAAAAGTATGAAAAAATAAGGCTAAAATATGAAACTGATAAAGATAAATTGAAAAGCCTTAAGGAGAAAAAGAGACAGGTACTGGCCTCTATAAGTATGGCAAAAAGCACATTAAAGCAGGCTGAAACAACACTAAAAAAAATACAGGCCCTTGAGAAGGCTATACAAGCATTAAATGAAGGTGTAAATGCATTAAAAGCTAAAAAGAAACAAATTAAGGTAATTATAGATCAGTTAAAGATATACTCCCCTATAAACGGCTTTGTTATAGACAAAATTGCCAATAAAGGTGAGGTTATAGGAGCTGGAAGTCCCATTATTACTGCAGTAAACCCTGATGAACTTTATCTTAAAATCTTTGTAGATACTATACATACAGGGAAAATAAAAGTAGGAGATAAAGCAGAGATATTTTTAGATGCTTATCCAGACAACCCGATAGATGCTGTGGTTGTTAAAATATCCAAGAGGGCTGAATTTACCCCTAAAGAGGTGGCCGTTAGAGAAGATAGAATACAGAGGGTTTATGCTGTTCATATAAAACCTTTACACCCTAATCCCCTTTTAAAACTTGGACTTCCTGCTATAGGGGTGATTTCCATAAACAAAACACCTCTTCCTAAGAGCTTGAAAGAACTACCTGAGATTTAAGATGTCTGATTTAAAAGTATCTGGTGTAACAGTTAAGTATAAAAACAAAGTAGGTATATACAGAGCTTCTTTAGAAGCTAAGAAAGGGGAGATTATCGGTTTTATAGGTCCAGACGGTGCTGGAAAAAGCTCTCTGATGCATGCTGTAGCTGGGGTTATAAGATTTGAGGGGAAAATATCCTATAAAGGATATACCTATACATCCCCAAAAGAGGCTGAAAGGATAAAAGATGAAATTGGATTTATGCCCCAGGGTATAGGTCTTGTTTTATATCCGCTACTCACTGTGAAAGAACATTTGGATTTTTTTACAGAAATTAGAGGTATAAGTAAAAACAGCGAATACTGGGTTTACAGGGAAAAACTTTTAAAGATGGCTGGTTTATATCAGTTTCAGGATAGGGAAGCGGGGAAATTAAGTGGGGGAATGCAGCAGAAATTATCCCTTATATGTACCTTAATCCATAGGCCGAAGCTACTGATTCTAGATGAACCTACAACAGGGGTAGATCCTTTAAGTAGAAGGGAACTGTGGGAAATTATTGATGGGATAAGAAAGAAGGAGAACATAATAGCCCTTATAAGCACAGGGTATATGCAGGAAGCTGAAAAAATGGATAAAATCCTTCTTTTTGAAGAAGGCAAAATTATTGCAAGGGGTAAAGCAGAGGATTTAATAAACTCGGTAAAAGAATATACATATATAGAAACAAAGTGCCAGGAAGAGTGTTTTTCTTTTAACGGTAAAACCTACTCCTTAAAACCTCTAAATGTTCCACATGCTCAGCCGGATCTTGAAAGTGTTTTCTTTGTTGATGCATTAAAGCGATATAAGAATATCCCTGAAGTTTCTGTTGAGGAAAGGGAATCGGCTGTAAATATACCTGATGTAGTTATGGAAGCAAAAGGTTTAACAAAAAGGTTTGGAAATTTTGTAGCTGACGACCATATAGATATGGTTTTAAAAAAAGGGGAAATTCTTGGACTTCTTGGGGCGAATGGAGCAGGTAAAACAACGTTTATAAAGATGTTGCTGGGGCTTTATCCGATAGATGAAGGGGAGTTATGGCTACTTGGTAAGAAAATAGAAAGTTATAAAGATAGACTGGAGCTAAAAAGTAAGATTGGTTATGTAAGCCAGAAATTTGCCCTTTATAAAGATATGACTGTTAAAGAAAATCTTATCTATTTTGCTAATATGCATCAGATACCTGCAGAAAAAGCTTTAAGGAGGATTGAAAAATTAGCCGAGGGTCTTGGTTTTAAGGATTACCTTGATTCTTTACCTTCTGAGCTACCTTTAGGAATAAATCAAAGGTTTTCTGTAGCTGCAGCTATTTTACATGAACCTGTAGTTTTATTTTTGGATGAGCCAACAAGTGGGGTAGATGCGGTAGCAAGGGCTCAACTCTGGAAATTACTGCATCAGTTAAAGGAAAAATGGGGTATATCAATTCTTATAACAACCCATTATATGACAGAGGCGGAATTCTGCGATAGGGTCGTTGTTTTAAAACAGGGAAAAAAAATAGTAGATGATACCCCTGAAAATCTCCATAAAAAGTTCCCAGATGCAAAGAATTTTGAGGAGATCTTTATTAAGTTCTACGAGGAAAGTTAAGGGGGTTTAATTGAAATTTGGAGTTGTAAAAGCCTACATCCTAAAAGAGTTTACAGAGCTAATAAGATCCAAATTTATTATCATGGTTTATCTTGTCCCTTCTATGATTATGGTTCTTTTCGGCTACGGTATTAGATTAGAAGTAACCCACGCTAGAACTGTAATAATTGATTATGATAAATCAAACCTGTCTTACAAACTCATATCTAAATTTGAGCACTCTAAGTACTTTTCTACAAAGGTTTTAAATATAAAGGAGAGTGAAGCTCTAAATCAGATGAAAAGGGGAAATCTGGATATTCTTATTATTATCCCTGAAGGCTTTGAAAGAAACATTATAAAAGGCCAGAAAACGGAAATTGGTGTTTTCATAGATGCTGCATTTCCTTTAAGGGGAATGACAATGCAGAGTTATGTCCAGGGGGTTCTACTTAATTCTATAGCTGATATGAATAATAAAAATATTAAAGGTCTTATAAACATAAACTACAGAAATCTTTTTAATCAGGGGATGAGGGATGAAAATGCTATTGTTCCAGGTCTTTTAGGTATTATTCTTCTTGTTGCCCCTGCTATACTATCAGCCCTTCTAATCGTTAAGGAAAAGGAGACAGGAACAATATTTAACTTTTATTCTTCCCCTGTTGGGAAAACGGAGTTTTTGTTTGCTAAACTTACCCCTGCTTTTTTTCTGCATTCAATAAATATTTTTATTTTGTTTTTATGGGCTACATATCTTTTTAATGTTCCATTTAGGGGTAGTTTTCTTCTATTTTGGTTTACCTCTGAGATATATGTGTTGATAAGCATATCTATAGGATTACTTGTTTCTATTGTAACCAGGACGCAGATTGTAGCTTTAATCGTAACCATTATAATAACCATTATTCCTGGTTTTTTGTATTCTGGAATTCTTATGCCTATTTCTTCAATGGAAGGGGAAAGTTATATAGAAGCCCATCTCTTTCCGGTAATGTACTACAACCATATTATTTATGACTGTTTTCTGATCGGTCAGGGATTAGTCTCTCAGAAAAATCTTTTGTATCTATTAATATTAATTTTTTATGGTGTAATTTTACTTCTGGTAGGTTCTATACTTATGAAGAAGGAGTTAAGGTGAAGGTTTTTTTGTCTATTTTACTTAAGGAGATTTTAACCTTTTTAAGAAACTGGGGGCTTGTTGCTGTTGTTTTATATTCATTTACTATAGATGTTTATATAGCTGGACAGGGATTTGAAGTAAAACCCAGAAATGTATCTGTAGGATACGTAGATTTTTCAGAAGGTGTAATAAGCAAAAAAATTTTGACCCATTTAAGGGAACCGGAATTTAAACCCCCTGTCTATTTTAAGTCCCAAAGGGATCTATCACAGGCTATATTTAACAGGGAAATAATGGTAGGTTTGGTGTTTGATGAAGATTTTGAAAAAAGGTTTTATAGGGATGGTAAAACACAGCTTAATGTACTACTTGACTCTACCGCCGCAGCCCAGGCTTTTATAACCCTTTCTTATCTTGAAAATATAGTACTTAGATTTTCCCAGATAAATATTCCTGTTGAGCTTAAAATCCATAAATTGTTTAATCAAAATGCAGATACAAAGAAGTTTATATCCTTTGCAGAGTTTTTATCTGTTTTAACCCTTCTTGGGGTTATTCTTTCAGCTGTTGTATTTGTCAGGGAGAAGGAGCAGGGGACGTGGGATATAATGCTTTTAATGCCTGTAGATTCTAAAATAATAATATTTGCAAAAAGTATATCCCAGATACTTGTTGTTTTTCTCGGGACTGTGATATGTGTAGGTATTGTCCTGTTTGGTATTTTTGATGTTCCAATAAACGGTTCATTTTTATCTTTTTTAATTTTGACAGTTATATTTCTCTTTTCTGTTACAGGTATAGGTCTTTTTATAGCAGCTGTATCAAAGGATCTTTTTCAGGTTGCCCAGCTTTCAATAGTTGTTATGATGCCTATTATATTTCTAAGTGGTGCATGGACACCTATTTATTCCATGCACCCTTTTATCCAGTATCTGTCTTATCTATCCCCTTTAAGATACTACATTGAAGGCAGTGAAAGTATCTTTTTCAGGGGTATAAATCCTGTTGATCTTTATCCTTATCTTATAGGATTGTCTGTACTTAGTTTAATCTTTTATACAGCTGGATATAGAAAAATAGGAAAGCTTTTTTAGCTATGCATTTAAATTGTACTTTTCCCTTGTTTCCCTTATTTTCTTTTCCAGGTATTTTGTTAAACTATCCAGCTCTTTCAGGTAATACTCATACTCTTTTCTCAATTTTTTTATTTCTTTTTCTAACTTTTCTTCCTTTTCAAGGAGTTTATCTTCCTCAAAAACAAGCTCATCGTACTTTTTTCTGAGTTCTTCTATTTTGTCGCTTATTTCAAAGGCTTTTTCTATAAGTTTTTCCCTCTGTTCTATAAGCCTTTCCCTTTCCCTGGGACTATCTGCCTGGGCTATGTACTTTCTGTGGTATCTGATTTTTTGCTTTGTTTCTGTTAACTCGTGTTCTAATTCCCTTAAAGTTCTTGCTACTTCTAGAACTTCTGTCTCTTTTTTTGTAAGTTCATCCCTTACCTTTAGAAGCTCTTTTTCCTTTTCTTCTATCTTCTGGTTAATTTCCTGTAGCCTTTTTTCTATGGACTGGATATGTTCACGTAATTTTTCTACATCAGTAGATAAACTCTTTAAAACTTCCATAATAGCCCTCCTTTCTTTTTTATATTTATAAAAATAAGCTAAAATTTATTTATATCAATAAGCTTAGATTTTAATGCTGTCGTATCCAAGTTTTTTTATAATATCTCTGTCTTTTATCTTTTTGTATTTTTCAACTAAAGCTGGATCTTTCGTGAAAGCGTATCTTCTTTCACTTTTTATCATCTTTGTAACATTTTCTATATCTTTTGATGGGATATTAAGTTCAAGGTTTTCTATAAGGGAATTCATTATAGGAAATGGATTTTCAAGTAAATCCTCATATTTTATATGGACTATTTTCTTTTTTATTTCCTCTTCTACTGAAAAAGCTCTCTTTGTGTACTCTTCCCACAGTAAAATTCCTTCATTTAAATCAAGAACCCTTGTGGAATCTCCATATTTTAGGTCTTCCCAAAAATAAAAAATATTTTCTTTAAAAATCTTAAGAATTTTATTTTTTCCTAATTCTTCTTCAAAATCTTTTCTCGTGTTAATCTCCCTTTTTTGCAGACTTTTTGCTACATCAATGGGGTTTCTGTAGATATGGATTATTTTGGCGTCTGGAAAAAGTTTTATCCATATATCAATGGTAAATGTGTTTAAAGGATCTTTCCAGCCCCATAAAAAATCAATATTAAATATATTTCCTCTATATGCCAGAAATTTTGATTTACCGAAATAGTCAATAGTTTTAAAACTTTTTAAATAATTTTGTGCAATTTTTACGATTAACTCTATTTTTTTACTATCCAATTTTAAAAAATTATAGTTGTAAGGATTATCCCATGAAGCCTTTACCTGTTTAAAAATCCATTTGTTAAAATTTTGAAAATAGATGGCTTCGTTGTTTGTATCCTTTTTATATCCCATAAAAATACCTAGATTTTCTAAAAGTCTTGATAAAAGAGATGTTCCTGATCTGTGCATACCTATAAGTATAACTGGAGATTTATGCATCAATTTCCTCCGTGCTTTTTTGTAAAGTACTGCTTACAATAAAAGTGAACCTTCTGGGATGATAAAATTTC
>CAZHWB010000099.1:0-8212 GCA_964536105.1 uncultured Aquificales bacterium
AAAGGTAAGATAAAAGAGGATAAATTTCAGCTTATCTATATGGTTCAAAATGTTTTTTAGATTTTTTCCAACATATATGTGGTATGTTCCGGCTTCTTTTTTAAAGGAAACCCCATACACAACATCATTTCCAAATATTCTAAAACCAGAAAAATGGTAGGGGATTTTGCACATCTTCCCCCTGTAAAAGACAACATCTGCCTGGGGGTTAAAGATACATACGTATGTGTCAGGGGGAATTTTCATATTTTTTACAATGGAAAAGTCAACAACCGGATTTTCAACTTTTTTAGCTATCTCAAAGGCTATACTTTTAAGCTGATCGCTTATCTCAAGTATAATCTGTTTTTTATAAAAGTAGTAAATAGAACCTGAGAAAGCTGAAAGGATAAGAGTAGATATAATAGATATAAGCAGGGTTATTTTTATTCTTGCTTTTAGGAACTGGTCTAATTTCATTCTATTTTGTATCCTACACCTGAAATATTCTGAATTATATCCTTATTTTCAAGTATTCTTCTTAAGAGTTTTATATTCGCCCTGACTGTTTCTTTTGTTGGATAATCATTTATGCTCCAGCATTTGTTCATGAGGCTTTCATACGTAACGATTTTTCCCCTGTTTAAAAGGAGCTGTTCTAAAATACAAAAAAGTTTTGGGGTTATTATAAGTTTTTTTCCGTTTCTTGTGATTTCCCTTTTTGAAAGGTCTACTGTTATATCTCCTATTTTAATGATATTACTTTTTTCTGTGGAGGCCCTTCTTATTAATGCCCTTATCCTTGCAAGGAGTTCTTCTATTTCAAATGGTTTCACAAGGTAGTCATCTGCTCCTATATCCAGCCCTTTTACTTTATCCTGTAACGTATCCTTTGCGGTAAGCATTAAAACAGGGGTTTTTATGCCTTTCTGTCTTAAAATCTGACAGACTTTGTATCCATCTATTTTAGGAAGCATTATATCTAATATAATAGCGTCGTATTCTGAATAGGTAGCATAATCTAAAGCTTCCTCTCCATCAAAAGCAGTTTCAACTGTATAACCATTTATCTCAAGGATCTCTTTTAGGGTATTGTTGAGCTCTTTGTTATCTTCAACCACAAGTATTTTCATCTTTCTCCACAGGAAAATGTTTTATAACACATAAAAAAATATGCTTATTTATGTGAAATTGAAGTGAATGAATTAAAGGCTGTTTTTCACAGACTCAAGACTTCTTTTAAGCTTGTTTGCCTTTTTTAATCTTTTTTCCCTTTCTGATTTAGGAATGTAGTAGTTTGGACTTTTTGTTTCATCTCCTTTGTAGTAGTTTTTAAGTTTGGTCATATCACCTTTGTAATATCCTGGGACTTTTTTTAAATCACCTTTGTAGTAGTTTGATATTTTGTCGTAATTTGGCTTGAAATATCGTGGTTTAGTGTTTTGATAGTACTCATACAGAAAAAAGGACATTGTTGCAAATATTGAGAATATCAGTATTCCTATTGTTATATTCTGGATTTTATTTTTTGTATTTTTTCTCACGATTCACTCTCCCTTAGGCGTGTGCTTAATTTTGTAATCTCAATTTTTATGCCATATTCATATATCTCCTTTTAATATATTCCAGAGCCTCTTTTTTGCTTTTAATTTCTTCATCTAAAAATTTCGTGAAAACATCCTCTATTATTTCCCTGAAAAGCGGGGAAGGTTTTAAACCAATTTCCTGAAGGTCTTTTCCAGATATAAGGAGCTTTTTTTCCTCTTCTTTTTTTAAAATCTGGATTATCCTCTCTGCTGTTTCTATATCTAAATAGCTGCAGAAGAAAACCAGTAAGTCCTTTTTTATATTTTTTATTAATCTGTAAAGCTGACTATTTTTTTCAGGAATATGTTTAAAAATTGTCTTTTTATTTGAGAATTCCTCAAAGAACTTTACAGACTGGTGGAAGTGGTATTTATTTAAAAAAAGATAAGAAACGTCTAAAGGTAAATGGTACATAAGGGAAAGTAGATAATTAGAAACCCTATCAATCTTTATCTGGAAAAACATCTCAAAGGTTAAAATAGTATCCCTTAATCTGTTTATCAGACTTTCCCGTTTATCATCAAAGTAGAATTCAGGTATTAGCTGGTGCAGAACTTTATATCTGTTCATTAAAAGTATAATATCAACCGCCTTTTCTTCATTAAAGGAGTATGTAAGTTCAAGGTTTATCCTCCCTGTAGGAGCAACTTTTAAAATCTCTTCTTCAACGGCTACTTTAAGAAGTCTTTCTGTATGTTTCCCAAGTCTAAATCCTAATCTACCTGAAAATCTTAAAGCCCTTAAAATCCTTATAGGGTCCTCAACAAAGCTAAGCTGGTGCAAAATTCTTATAACTTTATCTTTTATATCCCTAAGGCCGTTAAAATAATCAATTAATATTCCAAAGTTTTCCTTAGTTATCTCTATTGCCAATGTGTTTATAGTAAAATCCCTTCTGTAAAGATCCTCTTTAAGGGTGGCTTTTTCTACTTTTGGGTAAGCCCCAGGATAATCGTATGTTTCTTTTCTGGCAGTTGCAAAGTCTATTTTTAGACCGCTCTTTAGGGTTATCTGGGCTGTCATAAATTCCTCAAAGGTGTGGACCTTTAAGTTATTTCTTTTTGCGTATTCTCTTGCCAGAATAGGGGCATCCCCTTCAACAATAATATCTATATCTAAGTTTTTCTTTCCTAAAACAATATCCCTAACAACTCCCCCTACAATGTAAGCCCTATACCCCAATTCCTGGGCAAGGTGTCCTATACTTTCAAGTTCCTTTATAAGGTAATCTGGAAAAAATCTTTTTAATCTGTGTCTAAAGTTCATATATTTAGGTTTAACCCTTTCCCTTGAAATAAAAATATCTTTTTCTGAGAAAAAGGGCTGTCCATGTAGAACTATAACAATCTGATTTTTTGTTACAATACCTAATGGTTTTCCCTTTTCTACTACAGGGAATATCTCCTGGGAAGAGGAGATTATTATCTGCTCTGCTTCTCCTAATGTTGTTAAAGGGGAAAATACGTATATATCATTTATAATGAAATCTGATAGCTTTGCCTGTTTAACATTGTGTTTTAAAGCTTCTTTAACAACTTTAGAAAGGACAATCCCCTGGAAAAAGCCTCCTTCATCAACAACCAGTATAACAGGCTTTTCTAAGTCTTCTTTTTTTATGCTGTTTATTCCCGTATCCTCTGTATAAACAGGTATATTTTTGTCCATAATTTCAGATACATATGTGTCCTTATATAGATTTGTCATAATAAGATTTTCAAGAATTTCTTTAACCTCTATTGTTGCGAGACCTTTTACTGTTGCACTTGCAGCGAACGGATGTCCTCCACCCCCTAAATTCATTAAAATTCTTCCTACATTAATATCATCTGTTTTTGATCTTCCTATTACCGTAATTTTTCCCTTTGTATTTAAAATAACAAAGAAAGCATCAACTTCTTCAAAGGCCTTTACCATGTTTAAAACAGAAGATAAATCAGGGATATATTCAAGGCAGTAGGCTGTTGAAATGGCTACTTTTTTATCCTTTGCAAATATGTAATGGATATTTTCCGTTAGTTGTTCTAAAACCCTTAACTGCTTATCAGAAATTCTCCTTTCTAAAATTTCCCTTACTGCATTTAGATCTGCCCCTTTTTCAATTAAAAATGCCCCTGCTTTTAAGTCTTCTGGTGTTGTGATTTTATACATAAAACTCCCGGTATCCTCATAAATACCCAGGGCTAAGACAGTGGCTTCTTCAGGTGTTATGTTGATCTTTCTCCTCTGTATCTCTTTTACAAGAATTGTTGTTGCTGAGCCTACAGGTTCTATGTGGTACAGGATATTTATTTTTATGTTATCTATAGTTTCTAAATCTTTTTCTAAAAACTGGTGGTGGTCAAAAATTTCTATATCAATACTGTCTTTTAAAAACTTTTTTAAATCCTCCACTGCTTTTTTAACATTATGGCTGTCAACTATATAAATTTTTTCTATGGGGGGTATTAATTTTTTTTGAATAAGTTTTCCTTTAAAAATATGCTGAAACTTTTTTAAAGTTATTTTTGCAGTTTCAGACATATTTGTTGGGACTATGATTTTTGCCTGGGGATTTATAAGGGTTATCCCAAAAGCAGAAGAAAGGGCGTCTAAATCGGAACCTTTTTCAAGAAAAACTACTTGCATTTTTTTATCCTCTTGCATATAATATTCATCTCAGTTGCCCAGGTGGCGGAATAGGCAGACGCGCTGTCTTGAGGGGACAGTGCCCTTAACGGGCGTGCGGGTTCGACTCCCGCCCTGGGCACCATTAGTATCCACCAATCATTAACTCCTTTACAAGAACAGATGGGCTTCCTACACTTCCATAAAATGTTAGATCATTTCCTATAATTTCGATATTTTTAAGTACTTCTATAAAGTTTCCTGCAACTGTTACCTCCTTAACCCCCTGAACAGGTTCCCCCCTTACAAATAAGATCCCGGTTGCACCAATAGAAAAATCCCCAGTTACAACATCTGAGGTATGCAAACCTATAAGGTCAAAAACATAAAAGTATGTTTTATTTGTAAGCTCTTTGTTTATATCTATATGGGTTTTATCTATAAATAAATTTGTATATCCTACCTGTGGAGTAGTTTTAAACGTTCTTTTTCCGTTTCCTGTTGATTTTCTATTGGAGTATTTTCCTGTGTATAAGTTATGGAGGAAGTTTAAAAATGTTCCATTGCCTACTATAACTGTTTCCTGGGAAGGTGTTCCTTCATCATCGTAAGGAAAACTTCCAACCCCCTTTTTAAGTACTCCACTGTCTATTATAGACAGATAATCAGGGAATAATCTTTTACCTAAAAATTCTTTTAATACCGCTTTTCCCTTTATATAAAACTCCCCTGAAAACATTGGGAAAAACTGACTTAGCATTTCAGCCATAGCATAGGAAGGAAATAAAACAGGTAACTTCTGGGTCTTAATAGGTCTGGCACCTAAAAGGGATGTTGCTTTATAAACAGTCTCCTTTACCATTTTTTCTATATCAAGATCTTCTAGATACCTGCTTGCTGTATATCCCCAGGATATCTGGCTGTCTTTTTTATCTTCTGCAAGAATTCCTATACTGCCTGTGTAAACTGTTCCCCTCTGGGTGATATTTAAACCTTCACTGTTCAGCAGGATTTTTCTTACAGCTGTTTCAGAAAAGTTTGCGTCTCTAACCCCCTTTACTCTGCTGTCTAACCGGTATGCTGTTTCCTCAAGATCTATTGCTTTTTGAATTTTAGCTTCCTGGGGAAGCTCTTTAAAGGAAAATTCATCAAAATACTCTTCTCCCCCTGGAGGCTTTGGTGTTTGGAGAAGAAGTTCCCCTTCATCTGAAACTATGGAAGTATCTAAAGCCATCTTTATAGTATTTTTAATCCCTTCAGGGGAAAGGACTGTTCCGTAAGCAAATCCTACCTTTTTATCTTTTTCTACCCTGACACAAAAGCCTACATCTTTTGCTTTGGAAATTTTTTCTACTTTAAGTTCCTTCGAATAAACAGACAGGGTTTCCCTTTCTTCTATAAAGATTTCCCATTTATATCTGTGAAGATATTTCTGCACACTATCTAAAATTTCTTCCACCATTGGACTTCCTCTTTTTGTTAATTATAACCAAGGTTAATATTGATTTTCTGCGTTTTGTCATTAATTTTTCACAGGACATAAATTATGTTTATTGGAAATCATTACTAAAAAGTCAGGAGAATATGAAAAAACTAAAAGTTGCATTTGCCACTTTAGGATGTAGAATGAACCAGTTTGAAACATCTGCCCTTGAGGAAACATTTGTAAAAAAAGGATACCAGTTAACGGACTTCAAGGATACTGCAGATATATACGTTGTAAATACCTGTACTGTAACAAATGATGCAGATAGAACTTCAAGGAAAACCCTCAGGCAGGCAAAAAGGAGAAATCCTAATGCTGTTGTTGTAGCTACAGGGTGCTATGCCCAGGTATCTCCAGAAGAGATTGCAAAAATGGAAGAGGTGGACCTTGTAATTGGAAATTCCCATAAAACTGCCGTTTATGAGATTGTTGAGAACTTCTTAAATGAGAAAAATCAGGAAAAGATTTTTATAGACAACATCTTTAGAAAAAATGAGTTTGAAACCTTTCATATAAGTACTTTTTATGAAGGTGCAAGGCCTATTTTAAAAGTTCAGGAAGGATGTAATAGCTTCTGTAGCTTCTGTATTATCCCTTTTGCAAGGGGTAAAGTAAGAAGTGGAAAAACACAGGAGGTTGTAAAACAGGTTAAAATCCTTGTAGATAGAGGATTTAAAGAGATTGTTCTTACAGGAACCCAGCTTTCCCAGTTTGGATGGGATAAAGGGGAAAGTCTTTACCAGCTATTAAAGGAGGTAGTTAAGATAGAAGGGCTGTATAGGGTTAGACTCTCATCTATGGGAATAAATGAACTTAATGATGACCTTATTGATTTTTTAACATCAGAAGAAAAAATAGCCCCCCACTTTCATCTTTCTATACAGTCTGGAGACGATAAAGTTTTAAGGGATATGAAAAGACCTTACACAGTAAGGGAGTATGTAGATAAAGTTGAAAAAATCCTGTCAAAAAGACCTGAAACAGCAATTGGAACAGACATAATAACAGGTTTTCCAACAGAAACAGAGGAAGCTTTCAATAATACAGTTAAAACTGTGGAGGATATACCATTTGCTTATATACATGTTTTTACGTATTCAGAAAGGGAAGGAACAAAAGCTGTAAGCTTTGGAGATAAGGTTTCCCCCAAGGAGAAAAAAAGAAGGACAAATATTTTAAGGGCAATTTCCCAGGAAAAAAGTAAATCTTTCAGGAAAAGATTTCTTGGGGAAACCCTTGAAGTTCTTATTATAGGTGAAAAGGAAGGGAAAAAGATAGGTTTAACAGGAAATTATATCCATATACGTTTTGAAACAGAAAAACCTATAAACAGCATAACAGACGTGGTTTTGACTGATGTAGGTGATGAAAGGGAGGAAAATTTTGGAGAAGAAAAAAAGGAGGTCTTTTATGAGGATATTTAAAAAACTGGTTTTATCATTTGTATTGATTTTTGGGGCCAGCTTTGCCCAGACAGGGGCAAAATCAATTCTTGAAAGGAACCAGGGGGTTCTTGAAAATCAGGAAGCTGTTCAGGAAACAGAAGAAAAGGATATTGGATATCCTTATTATCCTGTTTCAGATAAACAGCTTTCAGAGTATATTGGTAAAAAATACAAACCTTTTAGAGGAATAACTGAAGAGGAGAAGGTAGTTAATATTAAAGAGATAATAAAAGATAAGCCTGCTTTGATTATTTTCTTTGCCATTGGGGATAAACCTGGGACATTTGATTTTCTTCCCCATATGAATGCCCTTTACGAAAAGTACAAAGATAAAGTTACATTTGTTGCAGTTCTTCTCAGCAGATCAGATAAAGAGGAAGTTCAGGAATTAAAAAAGATGCTCCCCCTTAAAATTCCAGTTTTAAGGGCATACGGGGAAGCTATAGGCAGATACAAGATAACAAAGTTGGATGTTCCTTATATGGTGTTTATTGATAAAAACGGGAAAGTCAGGCATATTTTGCTGAGACCTGAGTCTGAAATGATTAAAGAGGCACCTAAGGTGGAACACCCGGAATACAGGAATAAACCCCAAAAGGAAAGAATTTCTATGAGTATGAAGATTATTGAGAAATATATAAAAGAGATTTCAGGGGAGTAATATGGAAAATGTTCAGCAGATAGAAATCTTGCTTGATGTTGATATAAATGCCTTATCTGAAGATCAGTTAACAGATATATTAAAAAAAGCTTTTGAAGAAAAAGGTTACATACCGGCAGACACACCTGTTGTTGTAAGGGAAGGTAAGATATCTTCAATAAGGGCTATTGAAAAAGATACCCAGGAAGAGGTTGAACTTTATGCTTTTGCCAAAGTTTTAAGGAAAAAAGAAAATACAAAGACATATATATCTGCAAGGATTGTATAGCCTTCCTTGTAATAGCGGTTATAGAAGCATAAATTAAAAGAAAATACATATAAAAGGAGGGCTGTCCTTATGGAAAAAATAAGACTTTTAAAAAAACTTATTGATGCAATCCATGAAAGGGATTACGATGAAATCCACAGGCTGGTTGATCTTCTGAATGTAGATCTAAACCAGATTTATGA
>CAZHWB010000100.1:0-6174 GCA_964536105.1 uncultured Aquificales bacterium
CCAGCTTTTTTCAACAAATAAAGAATTAAAAAACATATATTTTGAAACGGTTGAAATAGCAAGGAAAACTATTTCTGAGATGATACAGGAATCTATTGATAAAAAGGAAATACGGCAGGTAAATCCAGAAAATACGGCAGACATATTTATAGGATACAAAAAGATGCTTTTTGAGGATTTCATATTAAAAAAAGATTATCCATTTAAAGAGGTTTTAAAACTATCCCAGGAAGGAATAAAAATAATCTATAAAGGATTAAAAAAATGAAAAAAATAACTGCCCTGCTACTTATACCATTTTTTGCTTATGGATTATCTATAGAGGAAGCTGTAAAGATAGGCCTTGAGAATAATAGAGAAATACTTGCATCAAAAGAAGAGGTAAGTATATCAAAGCTCCAATTGAAGGAAGACAGACAGCTTTATATGCCTTTTATTTTTGGGGAGTATAGATATACTCTTTTAAAAGACGCATCCTTCACATCACTGCCGGCTGGAGCTTTGCCCTTTCCTTTTTCTTTTAAGCAAACTGAGAAGAATTTTTATTCATTGAATATAGGAGTTGGATACCCTTTATACACTGGAGGTTTTAGATCTGCAAAAATTAAGATCTCAAAACTTGATATAAAAGGAAAAATGTTTTCTTTAGTAGAAAAGAAAAATGAAATAAAATCCAGGATAAAAAAAGCGTATTTTGATGTTTTAATGGCAAAAAGTATAGTTGAGATATATAAAAAAGAGCTTAAAGCTGTAAAATCACATCTGAAGGTGGTGGAAGGCTTTTATAAAGAGGGTCTTGTTGCAAAAGTTGACCTTCTTCAGGCTCAAGTAAGACTTTCAGAAGTAAAAAGGGATCTCAAAAAAGCCCAGGGGGATTTTAATGTAGCAAAATCCCGCCTTGGGGTACTTATAGGTAAAGGAATAGACTTTGATTTCAAAGTAGAGGATATAAAAAAAGATATAAAAAAAGATTTTAATCTGTATCTGCTTATAGAGAAAGCCTACCAAAATAGGGGGGTGATAAAAGAGATAAGAATAAAGAGAAAACAGCTTGATAAAATGGAAGATATCTACAAAAGCCAGTTCCTTCCGAAGGTTTCTTTAAATGTTTTTTATACAAAAACTGATCAGTATCCGTATCTTACACCTAAAGAAAATAAAGGTATATCTGTGGATGTAACATTAAAATTTCAAGGGATTAAGCCCTACTACAGCATTTTAAAAAACAAAAAGGAAAAGAAAAAGGTTCTTTATATTTTAGATGATATAAAAAAGAAAATATCCCTTGAAGTAAAAGCCTCTTATGAAAATCTTATAACAGCAATTTACAATCTTGATGTATCTGAAAAGGCCCTAAAGCAGGCTAGAGAATACTATCAGATGGTTGTAGAACAGTACAAAAATCAGCTTGCTACAGGAACAGACGTATTAGACGCAGAAGCAGCCTTAACAAGGGCAAGGAAAGGTAGAGAGATATCTTACTACCAGTATCTTAAAGCTCTAACTGATCTGGAAAAGGCTGTAGGAGGAAAAATAGATGAAAAATAAGATCGGGATAGTTATTGTCCTGGCCTTGATCATAGTATTTGGTTTTTTTGCATATAAGTGGATTAAACACAGGAAAGAGTATGTAATAACAGATGCTGTTTTTGTTGAAGCTGATGGAATGACAAATATCTCTTTTAAAAGGGTTTCAGGTAAGATCTTAAAAGTTTTAAAGGAGGAAGGAGATAAAGTAAAAAAGGGTGAGGTTATAGCTATTTTAGATGATACAGATTATAAAACAGAACTTGCCTCCACAGAAAAAAAGATAGAATCCTTAAAGCATAAAAAAATGTCCCTTGAAAAAAAACTAGAGAGGATTAAAGATGAGATAAAAATAAATATTAATATTCAAAAATTAACGAAAAAACAGTTAAAAAAGAAACTTTTATCACTAAAAGCAAAGATAAAGCAGATAGAAGCCCAGATAAAGCAGGTAGAAAAAGATAGAAACAGATTTAAAAAACTTTCTGATAAAGAACTTCTCCCAAAAATCAGGTTTGAGGAAATAGATACAAAATTAAAAGTTCTTGTAAACCAAAAAAAAGCCCTTGAAGAAGGAATAAAAGAGCTTCTAATTGGCATCAAAAAGGCAGATGAAGGTATAAAACTTGCGAAAAATAAAGAAAAAATCATCCCAGAAATAAAAGAAAGTATAAATGCCCTTGAAAAACAGATAGAAGCTTTAGAAGAAAAGAAAAAGGACATTTTAAATAAAATATCCTATACAAGATTAAAGGCTCCCTTTAATGGAGTAATAGCAAAAAGATTTGTGTATGTAGGTTCTGTCATAAAATCTGGAATGCCTGTTTATTCTATAATTCCTGAAAACAGCTTATATATAAATGTTTTACTTGAAGAAACTAAGTTAGAAGGGGTAAAGGTTGGAGCCCCTGCAAAAATAAAGATAGATGCATATCCAGATAGAATTTATGAAGGAATAGTTGAAAAGATAGAGCCGGCTTCAGCGGCTAAATTTGCCCTTGTACCAAGGGATATATCTGCAGGGGAATTTACAAAAGTAGCCCAGAGAATTCCAGTCAGAATTAAAATCACAAAGGGTGACCTGTCTATCCTCAGGGTAGGAATGGGCGGAGAGGTGGAGATAAAAAGAGAGAAATAAGATGGAAAAAGGAAACCTTTCTCCAATTTACGAAAGAATTTCTCTGTTTGAAAGGGGTCTTATTACCTTTATTGTTATGTCTGGGGCTTTTATGGCTATTCTTGATACAACCATTGTTGATATTATTGTCCCCAAAATAACGGCCCCTTTAAAGACAGATCTTTATGGAGTTCAATGGGTTATAACTGCGTATATGATCGCCTCAGCTACAGCACTTATCCTTTCTGAATGGCTTGATAAAGTTATAGGTTTAAGAAGGATTTACATATCTGGGGTTGCCCTTTTTACATTTTCATCTTTTTTATGCGGACAATCTGAAAGCCTTGAATTTATGATCTTTGCCAGAGTTTTACAGGGAATAGGGGAAGCTATGATTATGGCCACTGCCCAGACTATTCTTTTTTCAGTTTATCCACCAGAAAAAAAGGGAATAGCGATGGGTATTTTCGGGCTCGGCGTTAGCTTTGCCCCTGCGTTAGGTCCTACACTTGGGGGATATATAACTGAGTATTTACAGTGGAGATGGGTTTTCTACATAAATATCCCCTTTGGAATACTTACCGTTCTTCTCGCAATCTTTTTTCTCCCTGAAACAAGCTTTCATAGAGTAAAAGAGAGGTTAAATTTTGTATCTTTCTTTTTCATGTCTGTTTTTACAATCTCACTTTTAGTTCTTCTGTCTAAAGGACAACAGCTTGGCTGGTTTATGTCTGACACCATCGTTTATTTAGCTGTTGTATCTGTTTTTTCATTTTTGCTTTATATCTTATCTGAGCTTTTATCAAAAAAGCCCCTTATTGACTTTTCAATTTTTAAGGTAAAAGAGTTTACAATTGGGATTTTAGTTTATTTTCTTATACTTGGATTTTCTATGTACCAGATTTTTTACCTTCTACCTATATATTTTGAGAACTTAAAGCACCTTACAACATTCCAGGCTGGGCTTCATATCTTGGCTTTAGCTATGTTTATAGCCCTTTTTTCTCCTATAGCAGGAATACTAAGTGATAAATGGGGAGAAAAGAAAGTTCTTTATATAAGTACAGTTTTATACCTGTTTTCTTCTTTATACATCCTTCCAAAGCTAAACTACTACACCCCTTCTTTTAAAGCAGCTTTAATGACTGTTCCCCTGGGTATATCAATGGGAATGTTTTTTGCTCCTGTTACGACCCTTGCATTACGAAACCTTGGGGAAAAAACATCCCTAGGAACAGGGCTTATGCATTATGCCAGATTTGTAGGTGGATCATTTGGGACAGCTATAGCAACTAATGAGCTTTATAAAAATACCTACCAGCATTTTGAAGGTATAACATCTATTCAAAATCTTTCTTATGTTTCCTACTTTCTTGAAAAGATAAAAACATATATTTCTTTTTATGTACCCCCTGATATTTTAGAAAAAAAAGCAAAGGCTCTTTTGTATAAACTACAGGAACTCCACAGCTTTTCATTTTCATTTCAGGATACATTTTTTATAGCGGGTATTTTTGGTCTTATTGGGGCAATACCTGTTTTATATATGTTTTTAGATGATATGTTAAGGGGCGGAAAGCCACCCCAGAAACTTTAGAAAAATCTAAAAGGAAAAGAGGGGAATACAAAAAAGTCAAAAAATCCGCTACTTTCCTCTACCCCTTCTCCTCTTAATGGAACTTTTTTAATACTTTCATCCTGATCATTCGTTTCCACAACAAAATCAGCCTCTTTAACCCCAGAATTTTCAGGGGCAAACTTTATAGAAACGGTGCAGTTTTCCCCTGGATCTAAATCTGGAGGACAGGTATTTGATACTATTTTAAAGTTCTTATGATCTTCACCCTGTATATACATTGCAAATATTTCAAGCTTTTTATTTCCAACATTGCTTATTGTAAAACTATAAGTATCACTTTCCCCTACCTTTACCTTACCGTAGTCGTACTGATCAGGTTTTACCCTTATATCAGGTTCCTCTTTAACAGGAACTTCTTTAGCTGATAGGGATTTATCAACATTTATTCTGCTTTCTGTTTTCACAAGACCGTAAAGGGAAGATAATTTATCTCCATTATTTTCTATTAAAGATTTAACATCATAGTAAGAATAGCCTCCATTTTGGGACCATACAAGGGAAGCAAGACCAGATACATGGGGTGTAGCCATTGATGTACCGCTCATATACCTGTATCTGTTTCCTGGATACGTACTTATTATATCAACCCCCGGAGCTGCAATATCCACTGAGTTTTTACCGTAGTTTGAAAAATCTGCAAGATTGTCATTTTTATCCGTTGCTGCAACAGCAATAATATTATTTAGATCGTAACTTGCAGGATAGTAAGGCTTACTGTCGTTATTGTTTTTATCATTTCCGGCAGCAGCTACAAGCAGAACATCACTTTCCTGGAGCTTCTTTATAGCATCTTTTAAAGCAGAACTACTTTGATACCCACCCCAACTTGTATTGGCAACCTTTATATTTCTTCCTTTTTTAACGTTGTTTACAATATACTCTATACATTCTATCGCATCACTAACCCTTCCCTGTCCATTACTATCCATAAACTTTAAAGGGAGTATCTTTGAGTTCCAGCTTACCCCTGTTATTCCTTTTCCGTTATTTCCGACAGCAGCAGCAATTCCTGCAACATGTGTTCCATGACCGTTATCATCCATAGGGTTTCCATTGTCGTCTAAGGCATTCCATCCGTAACAGTCATCTACGTATCCATTTCCGTCATCATCAACACCTTTTAATCCAGAGCATTCCTGTGTATTTTTCCAGATATTGTTCTTTAAATCCTCGTGGTTGTAATCTACCCCTGTATCTATAACAGCAATAATAATATCCTCCAAGCCTGTTTCTTTTGACCATCCTTCAGGGGCGTCTATATCAGTATCTGAACTGTTATTTAATCCCCATTGTTTTGGATAATAAGGATCATCTGGATTTTTAGTAGAGGAAGTTTTAAATATTACATCAGGCTCTGCATACTCAACAAAGTCAAATTCCCTGAGGATTTCTAAACCTTCTTCAAGGGGAAGATCCTGGGGAAGTTTTAGAACAAAAACATCAATAAATTTAAAATATCTTTCTACATCTATACCTAAATCTGAAAGAATATTTTTGATTAATTTATAAGGGGCATTTTCTTTAAACTTTATTAAAATTTTTCTTTCTTCCTTTTCAGGTTTTTTTTCAGGCTTTTCTATACCTGGAGGTTCGGGTTCTTGAGGTTTAAAATAAGGAATTTCTGGTTTTTCAAAATTTTCAAAAGAAGGCATAGAAAAAGAAAAAGCATTAGCTGAATAAATAGAGATAGAAACACCTAAAATTGCAGATAAAAAAAGAGATTTTTTCATCATCTCTCCCCCTTTGTTTCATTAATTCAAACATTCATATATTAACATATTTTTATTTATTAAATATAAGGTGCATCATGTTAAACTTAAAAAAAACAGAAGGAGGCTTTTATGGGAGGAAAAAAATGGAGAACATCTATAAGTATGCATGATGGATATGA
>CAZHWB010000101.1:0-32244 GCA_964536105.1 uncultured Aquificales bacterium
TTTGAGAAGTTCTACCCTTTTGTCTGGATTTTTAGTTGATTTAATTCTATGTCCAATTCCAGGGATAGGTATCTTTTCAACCTTTTTCATATAGTCAACAAACTCAACAGGATCCATTCCTTTCTCTTTTGCCATTTTGAAGTACTTAGCAGCACCGTCAATAGCACCACCAAACCTTGGTCCAATTGTTAAAATACCTGTTACTATAGAAGACATAAGGTCTTTTCCTGCCCTTGCAGTTACCTTTGTATTGTGGGCTCCAGAAACTGCCGGTCCGTGGTCTGCAACAACCTTTATTACCATATCAAGGAACTGTGATGCCCACTCTGGGAATTTCTTCTTAAACCATAAGAGGCCTATAACATCTGCTATTGTATATCCTTTTTCAACAACCTCAGATATAGGAACTCCGCAGTAAGTTGCTTCTTCTCCTCTATCATCAGATATAGTACAGATGAAGTTTGTTGGTCTTCTAACTTTTCCAGCTTTAACAGCTTTTGCATAATCCTCTGGAACTGGTGGAACCTCTGGTTCTTGAATCTCAGGAATTTCCCCTTTTGCATGTAACTCTTCATAAACCCCTCTTATAAGCTCTGGGAGGTCATTAAATGATTGTGGAACCAGTGCTCCAGCTTCTTTTAATGCAGCATTTTTTGCATCTGCCGTTTCTGCTTCTGCTCCAGCTTTCGCTCCAGCGTGTCCAAACTGAACCTCTCCGCCAAAATGCTTGGATATTGTTCCTATACACCAGGCTATTACAGGTTTTGTGATTCTTCCATCTTTTATTGCTTCAGCAACTCTAAGCTCTAATGTTCCACCAACTTCCCCTAAAAGAACCATAAACTTAACCTGTGGGTTCTTTTCGTATCTTAGCATATGGTCAAGGAAATCTGTCCCAGGATATCTATCACCACCTATTGCTATACCTTCTGCAATCCCGTTTGCATTCCTTGCTATAACGTTAGAAAGCTCGTTGAAAAGACCACCAGATCTTGTTACAAGTCCAACAGAACCTGGCCTGTGGAGTTTTGAATTTACAATATTTTCAATTGTTCCACCTGTGTTTGCAATTCTGAATGCCCCTGGAGCTATACCTCCAACTGTTGCAGGTCCTATAATCCACTTTCCAAGTTCCTTAGCTCTGATCCTCATAGTTCTTGCAAATCTCTCAGGAATCCCCTCTGCAGTTATAGCAATTGTTCTTATTGTAGGAATATCAAGGGCTTCCATAGTAACGTCGTAAGCTGTTCTGAAAGAAGCAAAGTTTAAAAGAACGTCAGCTTCAGGAAAATCCTTAGCTGCTTCTGTTGTAGATTTATAGATAGGTATCATTATTTCTGTTGTTCCGTAGAAAAATTTATCAAACTTTCTTGACTGGGTTGGTGCAACAATCGCAACAATAGATGGGTCTCTACCTACAACATAGTCATAATCAAGCATTCTTTGGATTGCATTTCTGTTTAAATTCCAGAAAATAGCCTTTGTGTTTCTATCAAAAAGTAAGTAATCAGGTTTGCTCATTTAATAACCTCCTTTTTGTGTTTGTTTAAAAATTTTTTAAAGGGGCTTTAAGCCCCCTTATTTTAAGCAGCTTTTTCTTCCTGTAGAGCTTTTCTTACAATCTCAGTCATATGGGTTTCTGGTCCATAAACCTCTATTGGAAGTCCAAGTTCTTCAGCAGCTTCTTTTATTTTCTTAAGACCGATTTCGTAGTTTGGACCACCTCTTCTTACGTATATCTTGACTCCTACTTCCCTTAGTTTATCAGCGTACTCTTTCATTGCATCAATGATACCTTCAAATGTTTTTGCAACATCTGTAAAGTTAGCGATAGCACCACCGATTATAAGAATTTTTGGACCTGCCGGGTGTTTGCTTCTTGTCATAAGATCAAATACAGTTTTAACGTATTCCCTTGTTTCTGCCCTTGATGGGTTACCAGAGTACTCACCGTAGTTTGCAAGTTCTTTAACGTATCCAAGATCTGCAACTGTATCAGCATAAACAACTGAAGCACCACCACCGGCTACAAGTGTCCATATTCTTCCTTCTGGGTTGAGAATTGTAAGTTTTAATGAAGCACCAGATTTTTCATCCATCTCTTTTATGTATTTTTCTTCAGGTGTGAGGTCTCTACCAAATCCTGCTGGAAACTCAAGTTCTCCCCATTTTCTTCCGGCAACGAACTGGGCTGTATCATCAACCCTTCCAACAAAGTCCAGTGGATAAACTTTATTTCCAACCATAACAAGGGGGTTAATCTCAAGATAAGCAAAGTGAAGATCCCTGAAGAGTTTGTAAAGTCTATAAACAAAATCTGCAAACTTTTCTTTGTCTTTTATATCTGCCGGTACATTTTCTTCTATTAATTTTTTAATCTCTTCATCTGAGGCAGTGATAGGAATTCTTACCTCAACAACTTTGTCCCAGTTTTCCTCTACCTCTATTCCACCAAATGCAGACATGTAGATAATGTCTTCATCTTCATCTGTTGTTATTGCAACGTAGTACTCTTCTTCAGGTTTGTGGGGAACAAAAGGTTCAACCAGGAAGTGGGTAAGTCTTCCTTTAACTCCGTTGATTTCTATTTCTTCAGACATTTTTTGTTTTATCCATTCCTTTGCGTCTTCCCACGTAACATCGCCAGGTTTTTCCTTTTTAAAGAATATAAGACCTAATTTTCCCCTTTTTCCAAAGAGCATATCAGGTTTTGCAACAAGGGGGGTTTCCTTTACCCATGGATACTCTTCTGGAATTTTGTCCAGATCTGTTTCAGGTGTGATTAAAATTGACTTAAAGTCATACTCAAAAGCCCCATCAAAATACTCTTCCCAGTTTTGGGCTAAAATTCTTTTTCCGTCGTACTCTCTAATACCTCGTTGAGCCATTTATATCCTCCTCAAATATTTGAATTTTAAAGGAAAATTATAACAGAATACCCTGAAAACAAAAAATAAGGGACGCTTCCCATAAGAGAAACGTCCCTATATAAAAGACTTATAAAAATTTTTTTGTTCAATTCTCTTACGACTCTAAAAGGGCATCAATAATTTTGTTTAATGTTTGGGAAGGTCTCATTGCCTTTTCTGCCTTTTCATCATCTGGATGATACCATCCGCCTATATCAGTTGGTTTTCCTTCTGCAGCTCTAATTTCCTCAAGGATTTTCTCTTCATTTTCTTTAAGGTCTGCATAAACTTTAGCAAATTTTTCAGCAAGTTCTTTATCTTCTGACTGTGCTGCTAAAGCTTCAGCCCAGTATAAAGCCAGGTAGAAGTGGGATCCTCTTGTATCTAACTGGCCAACTTTTCTTTTTGGAGTTTTGTCGTTTTCAAGATATTTTCCTATGGCTTTTGATAAAGCCTCTGCAATTACAAGTATTCTTGGGTTGTCTTTGTTGTGGAGTGTTTTTAACTGTTTGTATGCAAGTTTTAAAGATTCTTCAAATGCAAGGAACTCCCCTAAAGAATCCCATCTTAAGTGTCCTTCTTTTATAAACTGCTCAACGTGTTTTGGAGCAGAACCACCAGCTCCTGTTTCAAATACGCCACCACCTGCAATGAGAGGAACAATTGATAGGGATCTTGCAGATGTTCCAACCTCAATAATTGGGAATAGGTCTGTAAGATAGTCCCTTAAAACGTTTCCTGTAACAGATATTGTGTCTTCCCCATTTCTAAATCTTGCAAGGGTAAATTTCATAGCATCTGCAGGAGCTTTAATGTACCAGTCAACATCTGAAAGGTCATACTTAGGAAGTTCTTCTTTTACTTTTTCTATAAGGTTTTTGTCGTGGGCTCTGTACTCATCAAGCCAGAATACAATTGGATAACCAGAATCTTTTGCCCTGTTTACAGCGAGCTTTATCCAGTCTCTTATAGCTATATCTTTAGTGATGCAGGATCTCCAGATATCCCCTTCATTTACGCAGTGCTCTATCAAAACATTTCCTTCTTCGTCAACAACTTTCATCTTTCCGTCTGCAGGTGGGAAGAAAGTTTTGTCGTGGGATCCGTATTCTTCAGCCTTCATTGCCATAAGACCAACGTTTTGAACAGTTCCTATTTTAGTTGGATCAAACTGACCCCTTGCTTTTATATCTTCTACAATCTCTTTATACATTGTTGCATATGATCTGTCAGGTATAGAAAGAACTACATCATCAGTTTCTCCATCTGGACCCCATCCCTGAAGACCATTTTTGATAACAGCTGGAACAGAGGCATCAATGATAACGTCGTTTGGCATGTGGAGGTTTGTGATACCTTTATCAGAATCAACCATATACATTCTTGGTCTTTCTTTGTAAATCTCTTCTATGGTTTTCTTAACTGCGTTTCTTTCTTCCTCTGGAAGAGTTTCAAGTCTGTTTTCAAGTTCCTGCATACCAAACTCAGGCTTCCATCCTAACTTTTCTAGAGTATCAGCGTGCTTTTCAAACAGTTTTGCGTAATAAACCCTTATGGCATCTCCGAAAATAACAGGGTCAGAAACCCTCATCATTGTAGCTTTAACGTGTAAAGAAAATAGTATATCTTCTTCTTTGGCAGTATTTATAACCTCTTCAAAGTACTTTCTTAACTTGGATCTGTCCATGTATGTTCCATCAACAACATCACCTTTTCCTACTTCTACTTCTTTTAATACTGTCTGATTTCCATCTTTGTCTTCAAAGATGTATTTGATTTTTGTGTCTTTTTCTATAATTACAGATTTTTCATGCTCGTAGAAATCACCTGTTTTCATGTGGGCAACATGGGATTTAGAATGGGGAGATACATCTCTTAGTTTGTGGGGATGTTTCTTAGCATACTCTTTAACAACCTTAGCAAGTCTTCTGTCTGAGTTACCCTGTCTTAAAACCGGGTTAACAACAGAACCAACGCATCTGTCGTATCTTTCTTTAATCTGCTTTTCTTCTTCTGTTTGTGGATTTTCCGGGTAATCTGGTAATGGATATCCCTGTTCCTGGAGCTCTTTTATAGCTTCCTTTAGCTGGGGAACAGAAGCTGAGATGTTTGGAAGCTTCATGATATTTGCTTCAGGCTTCCATACAAGCTCCCCAAGATAAGCAAGTTCATCTGGAACCCTTTTATCCTCTGGGAGTATATCAGGGAACTGGGCAAGAATTCTTCCTGCTAAAGAAATATCTCTAAGTTCAATCTCAACATCGGCATCTTTTGTAAATGCTCTCATAATTGGTAAAAGTGAATAAGTAGCCAAAGCTGGGGCTTCATCAATTTTTGTCCATACAATAGTAGCTTTTGCCATAGGCAAACCTCCTTTTTATTGGATTTATTTATTGGATTTTATTTCTGGGAAATAGGGGTTTTTTGATGGAAACTCTCCCTTCATATTTATTTTGAAAGTAAACTTTATTATCCATATAAAACCCCTGTAGAATTAAAGACAAAAAAATTGTAATTCATTATTTGAAAAAAATCAAACAGTGTTTTATTTTTAACCAAAAAGGAGGTAATGTTATGAGGAACGTACTTATCGCGATAGGAGTTCTTTTATTAATAGGCCTGGGCTTATTTTTCGCTTACAGAATATTTTTTGCTCCAGAAAGGATAAACATTATAAGTAGAACCATTGAAACAACCCTAGGTTTTGATAACGGTGTTGTTGAGTTTTACAGTGGAGGTGTCCTTGTTAAAAGATTTCTTAAAGTTGAGAAATTAACAACAGCAAAAGGTACATATGAAAAGGCTACAAGGCCTTACAGATTTGGTTTTGGTTATATAGATCTAAATCTAGATGGGGTGTTAAATAAAAATGAAAAGAAACTGGGGAAGGTTTACTTTGAGATACCGTCCCCAAGGGACTACGTGTATTACGATGCCAAGGTTATCCCAGAAGAAAAATAGGGGAGAATACTCTCCCTTATTTTAAAATTTCTTTTTCTTTTTTTATGTCCCAATATATACTGTCTAAAATATCAGATATCTGCTCTGCAAAACCCTGGGCTAAATCGTCAATCACACTACTTGGATAGATAATGTCCCATATATATGGATTATTTCCTATAAGTGCTGTTCCATCCCCCAGATCATATATAACAAGGTTTATTATAGCAAGAGGTGCAACCTGGGGAGATAGGGAAATAACTTCATCAAGTTTTTTATCATCTATAAGCTGTATAAGGTAGTATCCCCTATCTTTTCTAAGCTCAACAATTCTTAAATTGTTCTTTTTTGCCTTTATACGAAGGTGGTTTACATACTCCTCAGGCTTAATGTGGGGATATGCTTTTTCCAGTAAAACAGAACTTTTAACAGTGTTTATTGCCATATTCTGGACGAATATAAATATAAATATGAGGGTTGCAACAATCCCTGCTCCTGTGATTATTATAAACGGCCAATTTTTTTCTCTTTTCATTGTTGATTTTCCTGTTGCTGTTTTTGTTTTGCCTTTTCTTCATTGTAGCTTGCCTTGATGGCAAGTCCCCATATTAATCCAACTGTTATTACCATAAATGTAAAAAATACAATTCCTATTAGCTCCCACCATGTATTTTCCATAATAAACCTCCAGGTTAGTTTATATTAACCAAATCCTTTTAACTTATTATAAAATAATATATCCCAAAAATTTATCCTTTTTTTGAGGGGTACCATGAAGCTTGCACTTGTTATTATTATTTTTCTGCTTGTTGTTGTAATAGCTGTTTATCTTGGAATGCAGATAAACTCAAGCAGTAAAAAATAACATATAATATTCCCTTACCAATATTTAGGGAGGAATTTGATGAAAATTCTCAGCGGTATGAGGCCTACCGGAAAACTCCACCTTGGCCATTACTTTGGTGTGATAAAAAACTGGTTAAATCTCCAGGAAAAATACGACTGCAAATTTTTTATAGCAGATTGGCACGCCTTAACAAACAAGTACAAGGAAACAGATTCCCTTAAGGATAATATAAGGGAAATGATGATAGACTGGCTTTCATGTGGCATTGATCCTGAAAAAGCCCTTTTATTTGTACAGTCAGGGGTTAAACAGCACGCGGAACTTGCTTTATTGTTCAGTATGATAACCCCAAAAAGCTGGCTGGAATTAAATCCATCGTATAAAGATTTAAAGTTCAACCTTTACTACCAGTATTTAAAAGATTTCCTTGCAGGTAAAAAGATAAAAATTTTGCTGACGCCTCCCCCTAAATCTTTTGATGAGGCTCTGGAAGAAGCCTCAGGTAAGCAAAAATCAAAGATTTTTGAAGAGTATCTAAGGGAAGCTTTTCACAGGGCATTTTACAATCAGAAGGGTATTGATTTTTCCTTTCTAAAAGAGGTTCTTATTAAATTTGGTTTACAGAAAAAGATTGTGGAGGAAGCTGTAAAGAACCTTGAGGAAGGGGACGTAGGTAAAGATATAGATACGGTAGGTTTTCTCAGTTATCCTGTTTTGCAGGCAGCGGATATTCTTATTTATAAAGCTGATGCTGTTCCGGTAGGGGAAGATCAGCTTCCACATATTGAGCTTACAAGGGAGATAGCAAGAAGATTTAATAATCTTTATCAGGAGATTTTCCCAGAACCTGAAGCCCTTCTAACAGAAGAGGCTAAACTTCCTGGAATAGATGGAAGAAAAATGTCAAAGTCCTACAACAATGCTATATACCTTTCTGATGATAGGGAAACAGTAGAAAAAAAGGTTCTTGAAATGAAAACTGACCCCCAGAGGATAAGAAAAACAGACCCTGGAAATCCTGAGGTTTGTATAGTGTTTGATTACCATCGTATTTTTACAGATGAGGGGACACTGTCAGAAATTGATACAAAATGTAGAAAAGCCGAGATAGGCTGTGTCCAGTGTAAAAAAATTCTATCTGAAAATTTAAACAGATTTTTAGATCCTATCAGAGAAAAAAGAAAAGAAATAGAAGGGAATATAAGTCAGGTGGAGGAGATCTTTATAGAAGGAACAAAGTCTGCAAGAAGCATTGCTGAGGATACAATGAAGGAAGTCAGAAAGGCTATGAAATTATGGGAATTATAAAGGGGGCTTAAAGCCCCTTTTTTTAATGGTGATGTTGTCCTTCCTCGTGGACGTGTCCGTGCTGTATTTCTTCTAATGTTGCATCTCTAACATCTACAACTTCAACATCAAAAACAAGATCTTTTCCTGCAAGGGGATGATTCATATCAACAGTTACAGTATTTTCATCAAAATCAACAACAATCATATTTATTATCTGTCCTTCTGGTGTCTGGGCCTGTAGAGGAAGACCTTTTTCAAGTTCAACACCCTGGAAATACTCTCTAGGCGCCTGTTGAACAAGATTTGGATCTTTTTCCCCGTAAGCTTCTGCTGCAGGAACCTCAATAGTTTTTTTCTCACCTGGCTCCATTCCTTCCATCCTTTCTTCCAAGCCAGGAATAATGTTTTGAGCTCCAAAGAGAACTGAAAGAGGTTGTCCATATGCCTGGCTTGAGTCAAGAACCTCTCCAGTCTCTTTGTCTCTGAGGGTGTAGTGGAACGTTACAACTTTGTTACGTGTAGCTTTCATAAAAAACTCCTTTAAATGAAATTAAATATTTCTTCAACCTATATTACTATACTTTTTCAAGAAAGTCTTTTATTTTGACTTTCTCTTTTTTTTCAATTGAGTAAATATATACACTTTCAGTATCGTTGTCCAGCCCTATAACAACAACATATTTATAACCGTCTTCAAAGGCAAAAGTTTTTGATTTTTCAAAATCCCTATCTACAATATCCCTTGATACGATATAACCCTTTTCTCTAAGAGTTCTCGCTATCATTAAAGCTTTCTTTTTATCCTGGGTAAGATCTATAATAAAAAAATCTTTTTCTTTTTTTTCTTTAATGAGATTTTCTTTTTTCATATATTCCCAGATGTTGAGAATATCAAAGGCAAAACCTGTTGCAGGGTAATTTCCGTTGTATTTTCCTATAAGATTATCGTATCTGCCTCCATAACCAAGGGGTTTTGAAAAGTTATAGACAAAAATTTCAAAAACAACTCCTGTGTAATAAGAAAACTCTTTAGGCTCTCCAAGATCAAAGATAACTTTATCTGCCAGCCCATAAATATCCAGTATTTTGTATATCTCCTCCAGTTCTTTTAAAACCGATAAAATTTCAGGGAAATTACTGACGTTATCTATCAGATTTTTTATTAAACTAATATCCCCCTGGTATTTTGGGATACCTGTAATAAAGTCTTTTAAGGAACCTTTTATATCTCTTTTTTCACAAAATGCTTCAAGGTTAAATATCTCCCTGTTTTTTATATACTGCATAAACTCTTCAAATATTTCCCTTTCAAGATTAAGAACCTTTTTTAAAGCAGAAAATATTTTTGTATTACTTAAATCTATCTGGAATTTCTGTATCCCTAAATCTTTTAGTGCCTTTGAAGCCACTGCAATGATTTCAGCATCAGCTTCAAGTCTTTTTGAACCTATTAATTCTATTCCTACCTGCTTTACTTCCCATAAATTTCCGGCTTTTGGGGGTACGTACCTGAATATATTCCCCCTATAGTAATACCTTTTTGGTAATTTTTTTTGTTTTAATGATGAGAAATATCTGGCTATCTGCGATGTAAAGTCTGCCCTTAAACATAAAATCTCCCCTGAAGAACGATCCACAATTTTAAATGTTTTATTTGATACATTTTCCCCAAGGCCCTTTGTATGGACATCAAAATACTCAAAAGATGGAAGGGTTATCTCTTCATATCCCCATTTTTCAAAAACCTGCAGTATTTTATTTTCAATCTCTTTTATCTGGTAGGTTTCCTTTCTGTTGTAAACCCTTACACCGTCGGGTATCTTTATATTCAATCCTGTCCTCTTTGGTATATTATCTATAATAAAAGCATACATAAAATTTGGGAAAAATGAAATGAAAATCTGTATTATAGGAGCAGGGTCGTTGGTAGTAACATAGCAAAAACCCTGTCCTCTGAAGGGTACCATGTTGTTGTTGTAGATAAAGACAGGGAAAAGGTAGAAGAACTTCAGAATTTTTTAGATGTATCAGCCTTTGTATGTGATGCTTTAGATGATAGGTGTCTTGATAATTTTTCAGATTTTGATTTTTTTATCATTGCAACAGATAAAGATGAGGTTAACATATCTATTTCTGTCTTTGTTAAATCCATATTTTCCAGTAAAAAAAGGTTCTTATAAGAATAAACAGAAATCTTTCCCATATCAAAGAAATCCAAAAATTTCTAAACATAGATATTGTTAACACATTTGAAGAAGTTTATAACAATATTAAATGGATAATTGAGTATCCATTTTTATCCTCAATAAATGAACTGGAAGATGGAAAGTTTATACTCATTGGATTTAAAGTATCTGAAGATAATTTTTTAAAAAATAAAAAGCTGTCAGATTTAAAGCCCCTGAGGGATAAAATTCCCTTTACTATTGCCCTTATAGAAAGGAATGGGAAGGATATATTTCCCTCAGGGGATAGGGTTATTTTGGAAGGGGATTATTTATACCTTCTTCTTGAAAAGGAAAATCTTGACAGCTTTATATCTATGCTTCAAATAAAAAATCCCCAGGTTAAATCTATTGTCTTTTTAGGTATATCAGATTTTCTTTTTGAGATTTTAAGAAAACTTTTAACCGAGAAGAACCTAAAAATAAAGGTTATTGAAAAATCAATGGAAAAATGTGAGAGGATAGCTGAAGAATTTCCGGAAGTTCTCGTTATCCACGGAAAAACAACCGACGAAGAGTTATTGGAAAGGGAAGGGATTTCTGAAGCAGATATTGTTCGATGATGTTGGCGGTCATAGGTGCTGTTGGAGGACATGATTTAATAACTTCCTTTTCAGCATCAATTGCCTGTATTACAAGTTTGGGACCAGGTCTTGGTGATGTTGGACCTTCCTCTAATTTCCTCTGCTTTAGTGAACCGGAGAAATTGGCTTTATCTTTTGAGATGATTTTCGGCAGGCTTGAAATCCTCCCTGTTATAAGTGTTTTTTTAGTTAAAAACCTTTAACTACTTTTTAAGATCAGCTTATATCAGGTATAATTTTTATCTAAAGATATAATAAAGCTGGATAAAAAGATTGCTAAAAAATATTCTTGACTTAAATACATACAAGTTCAGTTATAAAACTGTTCTTGTCCCTATACTTATAGGTCTTTTTTCCGGTATTTTCGCTATAGGGTTCCTTTTGTCTGTTCATCTTTTTACAAACATTTTTTTGAGGAATATTGTTGGATATAAACCTCCTTATCCCCTTGGTGAAGGGGGAGATCTTAATTATGTATTTGATATGAAGTACCCATTTTTACTTCCTATTATCACAGCTTTTGGAGGTCTTATTGTAGGACTGCTTGTTTACCTTTTTTCCCGGGAATCGGCAGGGGTTGGAACTGATGCTGCTATAAGGGCATTTCACCATAGAAAATACTTAGGCCTTAAAACATCTATATGGAAACTTATAACTTCTGCAATAACAATTGGAAGCGGGGGTGTTTCTGGAAAGGAAGGTCCTATAGCCTTAATTGGAGCTGGTATAGGTTCTTTTATTGGAAAGGTTATGAACCTTTCTGATAAGGAAAGGGATATAGCTTTAGCTGTAGGTCTTGGGGCAGGTATTGCAGGGGTGTTTAAGGCCCCTTTTGCTGGGGCTATTATAAGTTCAGAGGTATTTTATAAAAAAGATTTTGAAACAGAAGCCCTTATTCCAAGTTTTATTGCCTCTTTTATATCATTTATTGTTGTTGGTTCTGTTTTTGGTTTTTCTCCCCTGTTTCATATTGAGCTGCCTGAATTTTCTGGTTTTTCTGTAAGGGATGCCATCGCATATATAATTCTTGGCATCGTTACCTCTCTTATTGCAAGATTGATGATATTTTCCCTTGATTACTCAAAAAAAATATTTTCCTCTCTGGAGGTTCACCCTGTTTTTAAACCTGCTATTGGAGGCTTTTTTGTTGGACTTATGGGGATGGTAACCCCCCTTGCTATTGGTAATGCCTACGGCTGGCTCCAGATGATAATGATTGGGAAACTGGATTTTCTTACACCTGAGTTGATCTTCATAAGTATTTTTATTGTTTTACTGGCTTTTTCCTTTACTTTAGGTTCGGGAGGTTCTGGAGGGGTTTTTGGTCCATCCCTTGTAATAGGAGGGCTGACAGGGGCTTCTGTGTACTATATTCTTTCTAATCTGTCATTTCCTGAAACTTCCTCCTTTAATCTTGGCGCTTTAACTGTTGTTGGTATGGTTTCCACATTTGCCGCTGCTGCAAAGGCTCCTTTATCTACAATTATTCTTGTAGCTGAAATAACTGGGGGATATCAGCTTTTAATCCCTGCCACAATTGCTGTAGCTGTTTCCCACTTTTTATCAGGTGAAAAAAGTATATTCAAAAGTCAGGTTAACTATAAAATTGATTCTCCAGTCCATTATGATGAATTTAAATTTTTTATCCTCAAACAGCACAAAGTTGAAGATGTTATGACAAAAAATGTAATTGCTGTTGAGAAAAGTATTCCAGTTGTGGAAGCCGGTGAGCTTTTGAGAACGTTTAATATATCGGCTTTACCTGTTGTTGAGGATGATATTGTTGTTGGAATTGTAACAGATTCAGACCTTATAAAAGCCTGCTCTGAGGAGTTTACAGAATTAACTGTTGGGGATATTATGAACCCCAATCCTGTATGTGTTACCCCAGACCTTACACTCTTTGAGGCTTTAAGTGTCCTTATTGAAAATAATATAGAGGTTGCCCCTGTTGTAAACTCAATGGAAGAGAAGAAGCTTGTTGGAATTGTTTCAGATTTTGATATTGGAAAAATACTTACAAGTACAACAAAATTTTAAAGCCCCTTAAAGGGGCTTTATTAAACGTCCAGGTTTTTGACTTCCTTTGCGTACTTCATAATAAACTCTTTTCTTGGTTCTACTTTTTCTCCCATTAAAATTGAGAATATCTCATCTGCCAGGGCTGCATCCTCAAGGGTTACCTGCATAAGTCTTCTTGTTTTTGGATTCATTGTTGTTTCCCATAACTGCTAAGGGTTCATTTCCCCAAGACCTTTATATCTTTGTATTTCAGCCCCATACATACCTGCATCCCATATAATTTCATAAAGCTGATCAAGATTATCTATAGTTGCTTCCCTTGTTTTGTACTTTACCTTTACAGGTAAATCACCTATTAGCTCTTTTATCTCTTTTTCAAGTTCAGAAAGTCTTTTGTATGCGTAAGATGTTAAGAAGTCATCATCTATCTTGTTTGACACTTTTCCAAATCTTTCCTTTCTGTCGCAGAATATCTCTATATCCCCTTCAAATGGATTTCTTTCATAATAACAGTCGTAATCTGGAAGTAGTTTAGACAGATTTTCCACTATTTCCTTTACCTTTTCTTCATCTGTTAGATCATCTTCATTAACCTGGAGTGATAAAAGGATATCTATAACCTTCTTATCCCTCTTTTTTTCCACTGACTTTTTAAGGTCTGCATACTCTTTAGCTTTTTTGGCAAGGTCTTTTATCTGGATTTTTGATAACTGTTTACCTTCAAAATGAAGCTCATCTGAAGCAAAATCTATAACAATTTTTGCAAGTTCTTCATCATCTTTTACGTATATTTCTGAACGGCCCTTTTTCAGTTTGTATAGGGGAGGCTGGGCGATGTATAAAAATCCATTTTCTATAATCTGGGGGAAAAATCTGTAGAAAAGGGTTAAAAGCAGTGTAGTTATGTGGGCTCCATCTACGTCGGCATCGGCCATAAGAATAATTTTATGATATCTGAGTTTGTCTATATCAAATCCTTCATCATTTTCTTCAGCTGTTGGAAGACCAATTCCAGTTCCTATTGCATTGATAATTGATCTTATCTCATCATTTGACAGAATTTTATCAATTCTTGCTTTTTCAACATTGAGTATTTTTCCTTTTAAAGGAAGAATTGCCTGTGTTCTTCTATCCCTTCCCTGTTTTGCTGAACCTCCTGCAGATTCCCCTTCAACAATAAAAAGCTCACATATAGATGGATCTGTTTCTGAACAGTCTGCAAGTTTTCCAGGGAGAGATGTATCTTCAAGAAATGATTTTCTTCTTGAAATTTCCTTTGCTTTTCTTGCTGCTTCCCTTGCTATAGCTGCTTCTATAGCCTTTTCAGCTATTTTAAGGGCAATATCTTTATTTTTATCAAAGTACTCTAAAAGGGCTTCAGAAACTATAGTCTCTACTATCTTTCTTACTTCTTGGTTCCCAAGTTTTGATTTTGTCTGACCTTCAAACTGGGGCTCAGGAACTTTAACAGATATTACGGCTGTTAATCCTTCCCTAAGGTCTTCCCCTTTTACACCACCTTTAAGCTCTTTAGGTAATCTCATGGAAGAAAGGGTTTTATTCATAGCTTTTGTTAAAGCACCTCTAAATCCAGCTACGTGGGTTCCCCCTTCCACTGTTTTTATATTATTAACAAAACTTTCTATTACTTCGTTGTAACTTTTTGTGTATTGGAAAGCTACTTCTACAATAACCCTGTCTTTTTCGCCTTTTACATATATAATCTCCTCAAAAAGCGGGTCCTTTGCCTGATTTAAAACCCTTACAAAATCCTTTATTCCTTCATGATAAAGGAATTCCTCTTCTATATCCGTTCTTTCATCAGCTGTAAAAAAACGAACTCCAGAGTTTAGGAAAGCAAGTTCCCTGCATCTTTTTGCTATTGTATCGTATTTAAACTTTGTTGTTTCAAATATTTCATCATCAGGCATAAATGTAACTTTTGTTCCTGTTTTATGGGTTTCACCAACAACTTTTAGCGGTGTTATAGGCTTTCCCCTCTGGTATTCCTGTCTGTAGACTTTTCCGTCCCTGTATACTTCTACAACAAGCCATTTAGAAAGGGCATTAACAACAGAAGCTCCAACCCCGTGGAGTCCTCCAGAATACTGGTAGGCTTTTTTTGAAAATTTACCTCCAGCACCTAATACAGTAAAAACCATCTCAACAGCTGGTTTTCCTGTTTTTGGGTGAATATCTACAGGGATACCCCTTCCATCATCCTCAACTGTTGCAGATCCATCCTCATGGATAATAACGGATATATTTTTTGCATAACCTGCCATAGCTTCATCTACGGCATTATCAACCAGCTCCCAGATTAAATGGTGAAGTCCCCTTTCCCCTATATCTCCAATGTACATTGCAGGCCTTGCCCTGACATGGTCAAGACCTTCAACAACATCTATTGCTTCGGCGCCGTAATCCTCCACAATCAGATCTTTTTTCTCTTCCAATCTATATCACCTCTTATTTAATTTTTTTATGCATATATGGAAACTTTTGTTCCCTCTATAACATTTTGAACGGCTTTTGCCGTTTGCTGATTTTGTTGCATAATCACATCATTTTGAAGATTTTTATTTAACAGCATTTCCATTAATTGCTTTTGTAGTTCTAAGGCATCTTTGTATGTTGATAAAGCTGTTTGGAGCTTTACATCTGTCATTTTTTTCTCCTTTTATGTTATTTCCATAGGCATTACAATAGCTTTGTACCTGTCAGTTTCTTCAGAGGGAACAAAGAGGGTTTGGGCGTTTGGATTTGTAAATTTTATTATTACTTCATCTGTATCTATCACATCAACGGCTTCTATTATATATTTTGCATTAAATCCTATTGTAAACTCTTCATCGCTGTAATCTATTGATATCTCATCTATTGCTTCACCGTATTCAGGGGAAGCACTTTTAAGCTCAAGGAGATTTTCCTTTAATGTAAGCTTTAAGGGTTTTGTATCTCCTTCTATTACAGCTGAAACCCTTTTCACAGAATCTAAAAACTCTTTTTTCATTACTTTTATTTCCCTTGAAAACACCTCAGGTATAACCTGGGTATAATCTGGAAATGCCCCTTCTAAAAGTCTACTCATAAGAATCCACTCTTTTGTTCTAAAGAATACATACTGGTCTGTTGCAGCAATTTCAACATCTTCCAGTCCGGTGAGGAGCCTTTTTAATTCATTTAAAGCCTTTTGTGGGACAATAATATTTATATCTCCTGTCCCTGTTCTATCAACAGTGTAAAGGGCAAGTCTATGCCCATCTGTCGCAACAACGTCAATACTTCCATCTAAAGATTTAAATAAAACCCCCTGTAGGGCAAATCTGCTTTCTTCCTTTGATGTTGCGTATATGGTTTTTGATATTGCCTTTTGTAAATTTTCACCGGATATAATAAAAGCGTTTTCTTCAGGGAATGGATATAAGTTAGGAAAATCTTCAGCCGGGGATACCGGTAAATTGTATCTGCTTTTTCCTGATTTTATTTTAAGTTTGTTGTCTTCCAGATGTATATAGACTTCACTACTTGGGAGTAGTCTGGATATATCTGTAAGTTTTTTTGCATTTACACACGCCACACCTTCCTTTTCCACTTTTGCAAAAACTGAAACCGAAACATGTACCTCTAAATCTGTCCCCTGGACTATAAGCTTGTCATCTTTAGCTTCAAGCAGAAAATTTGAAAGTATAGGAAGGGCAGATTTTTTTTCTGTGGCAGATATAGCTTTCTTTAAAACATTTTGGAGATCATTTTTTTCTATTACTAATTCCAAATCAGCCTCCTGGTAGTATCAAAACTGAAATAAGGTTATTTTATCACGTTTAACAGCTTTTTAAAATATGATAAGTTTTTGATATTTCAAGGTTTTATTTGGGAAAATGAAATATCTTTATAATTTTAGACGAGCTGATAACCTCCTTTAGAAAAGGGTAGTTCTTCCCCTGGGATACAATAAAAGCAATGAAAACAACAAATGCCACCGTTGAAAGTACACCACCAAAAAACTTGTTTAAAAATGAAAGTCCTTTTTTTCTTTTTATATGGCGGTGTATAAAACTGTTAAGCCATACTGTAAACCCTAAAAAAGGTAAAAATAAAAATAAAAAGGAAAAAAAGTCTAAAATTGCCTTAGATCCATTAAAATACTGGGATAAAAAAGGTGATAAGACTGGGGATAACCTAAAGGCTATATAAATACCAGCCCCCCAGCCTACAACCTTTATAAAAATTTCAACAAATCCTCTATGGATACCAGTAAAAAGCAGATATAAAAATAAAAAGACTAAAAATATATCAACCATTACCGGAGAGTTTTTCTTTTACTATAGAACTTACCACACTCCCTTCTGCTCTTCCTTTTACTTTTTCCATGACAGCTTTCATAACTTTTCCCATATCTTTCATAGAAGAAGCGCCTGTTTCACTTATCACCTCTTCCACAATCTTTTTAATTTCCTCTTCAGAAAGCTGCTCTGGAAGAAATTCCTGAACTATCTTAAGTTCCCTTTCTTCCTTCTCTGCCAGGTCTTCCCTTCCTGCTTCTCTATACTGCTTTATAGATTCTTTCCTTTGTTTTGCGTATCTTTGTAAAATCTGAACAATCTCTTCATCTGTAAGTTCTTTTTTTTGATCTATCTGAACTTTTTTTATTTCAGATATAAGCATCCTTACAGTTGAAAGTTTTTCCTTATCACCGCTTTTCATTGCGGCTTTCATCTCTTCCTGGAGCTTTTTTAAAAGGTCAGCCATAGGACCCCCTTATAAAAGGCCTTTTTTCTTTAATGCTTTTATAAGTCTTTTTCTTGCTGCCCTTTGTTTTCTCTTTCTTTTAACAGACGGCTTTTCATAAAATTCCCTTCTTTTCATCTCAGTAATAATTCCCTCTTTTTCACATATCTTTTTAAATCTTTTTAAAGCTTTTTCAAAACTTTCCCCTTCCTGAACTTTAACAATTGCCATAAATATCAATCCTCCTTAATACCTTAGATTTTTATAAATAGGATAATTCATATATACGAGAGAAGTCAATTAATGCAAATATTTTAACATGTTTTTTATATTTTTCTTATATCTACGTAAGAACCTGACGGAAATTCCTTTAATTTAGAAATACTGCTGTACAGAAGATCTGCTGCCTCCTGTGGAGTCATTTTATGGGCTTCTTTTATTCTTTTTACAGATGGAAATTTTTTTTCATCACTTGAAAGAACAAATTTTTCAAGCATCGGGGTTAGTATAAGCCCCGGGGCAAGGGCAATAAGATGGGTGTCCAACATTTCCCTTGAATAGAGTTTTATAAGCATATTTAAGGCCGCTTTAGATATGGAATAGCCGTGCCATCCTCTATTTCCATTTACAGATGCTCCCGAAGATACGGCAATAATCATATTTATCTTTATCTGCATATCTATTAGTGCATCTAAAATTATTTTGTTAGACCATACATTAACGTCCATCATCTCTTCCATTTCATATATAGGAGTATCATGAATATCCTTTAAAGGGGTCAAAAGTCCAGCATTTAAAATTACAAACTCTAATGATTTAACATCTTTTAAAAGATTTTCAACAGATGGATAAACTTTTTCTAAGGTTTTTAAATCACATCTTTCAAACTGTATTTTCCCTTTAAACTCCTCTGGAATTTTTCTTCCAAGGGCATAGATGTTGTACCCTTTTTCTAGAAAAAGCTCTACAAGAGCTTTACCGTATCCAGAGCCAATACCTGTTATAAAAAGATTTTTTTCCATTAGGTTTGTCTCCTTAATCTTTTCTCTGTTAATGTTATTATTATAGAAAAGATTAATTCTCTGGAGGATACAATTGATCTGGTTTACAGAATACTGGACAGAAAATGTAGGGCTTACCGTTAAAGCTACAGAAGTTAAAAGGATAAAATCAAAATATCAGGAAATTCTTATCCTTGATACTCCGGAATTTGGGAAAATGCTGGTTTTAGATGGACTTGTTCAGACAACAGAGAGGGATGAATTTATTTACCATGAAATGCTTGTTCATCCAGGGCTGTTAGCCCATCCTAATCCGGAAAAGGTTCTTATAATAGGTGGTGGTGATGGTGGTAGTGTAAGGGAAGTTTTAAAGCATTCATCTGTAAAAGAGGTTCATCTTTGTGAAATAGATGAAGAGGTTATCATTGCTTCAGAAAAATACCTTCCGTCAATATCTGAAAAATTAAGGGATCCGAAAGTTAAGATTTTTATAGAAGATGGTAATACATTCCTTGAAGAAAGGAAAAACTACTACGATGTAATTATTATGGATTCTTCTGATCCTGTTGGAGCTTCGGAAGTACTCTTCAGCAGAGATTTTTATCAAAAAGTAAAAGACTCTTTAAGGAAGGATGGAATTATGGTTGCGCAAACAGAATCTCCTATACTTCAGGAGGAATATTTTAAAAAAGCGGTAACGGAAATTAGAAAGGTTTTCAGAAATACAGGGGTCTATCTTGCTTATGTCCCAACGTATCCCTCTGGAATGTGGAGTTTCACAATAGCCTCAGATTTTGTTGATGTGGTAAATACAAAAAGACCTGAAAAAGTTAAAGAATTGAAAACAAAGTACTTTTGTGATAGCATTTATGCTTGTTTATTTTCCCTTCCTGGTTTTGTCCAGGATATAATCAATAAATCTTAAAAGGAGGTAAGCCATTGGCAGAGATCTTAAAAAAAATTGCTGAAAGGGCAACAGAAAAGACTAACATCAGACTTATTTCTAGAAATGTTGAAAGGGTTCTTGCGGCACTTCAAGTTACTTCAGATTTCTGGAAAGTTGTTGATTACTCAGACCTTCCAGTTCCTGCAGCATCAGAAATAGTAAAAGGACTTATAGATGAAGGTTTTGTAAAAGTTGAGAATGATGAGCTTTATCTTACGGAAAAAGGATTTAATCTTGTAAATGAGCTTAATATACCACCATATGTTGACTATACATGTCAGGCTTGTGAAGGAAGGGGAATTCCTTTTTACGCAAATAAAGAGTGGTACAGAACGTTTGTTGAGCTTGCAAAGGATAGACCTAAAGCTATCCAGGAATACGATCAGGGTTCTGTTACCCCAGAAACAACAATATCCAGGGTTTTATTCCTTGACTCAAGGGAAGACCTTAGAAACAGGGATATTCTTGTGATGGGTGCAGAAGATGATTTAACTGGTCTTGCAGTTGCCCTAACTGGTCTTCCAAGAAGGGTTTTAATTCTGGATATAGATGAAAGGGCTATAGATTTTGACAACAGAATATTTAAAGAGCTTGGAATAGATAATGCAGAAGCTATAAGATTTGACCTTAGAAACCCATTCCCAGAAGAATGGATTGGGGCGTTTGATGTATTTATAACAGATCCTCCAGAAACGGTAAAAGCATTTAAGGCATTTATTGCAAGGGGAATAGCGTCCCTTAAATCTGAAGGTTCTGCTGGGTACTTTGGTCTTACTTTGAGGGATTCTTCTTTAAACAGATGGCAGCAGTTCCAGAAGGCTCTTATAAATGATTATGGAATGGTAATAACTGATATAGTTCAGGACTTTAACGCCTATATGAACTGGGAATACCACGAAGAGACAAGGGCTCAAAAAGTAGCTCCTGTATCTAAAGGACCTTCTGATATCTGGTACAGATCTGCATGGTACAGAATTGAAGCAATGCCTGGATTTAAAGGTGAAAACGAGCAGATAAAAGATGAGGTGTTTAGAGAACTTTACTTAGACGAGGAAGGTTCAACTACATAAATCTACAAG
The DNA here is from genome assembly GCA_964536105.1 of uncultured Aquificales bacterium. Classification (GTDB taxonomy): domain Bacteria; phylum Aquificota; class Aquificia; order Aquificales; family Hydrogenothermaceae; genus JAADDV01. The sequence continues at coordinate 20,575 of CAZHWB010000101.1, forward strand.
GGGCACTACGCCCCTTGATTTACCCTTAAGCTTTCTTTTGTTAAAAAGCTTATCTTTTTTCCTAGAGTATCGTTTATCTCTTTTTTCCTGAGCTGTCCGCAGGCTGCTGATATATCCTGACCTTTACTCCATCTAACAAATGCTCCTATATTGTACTGCCATAGTATTTTATGGAAAGCTTCCACCCTTTCCTTTTCAGGTCTCTGGTAAGGGGAGCCAGGATAAGGATTAAAAGGAATAAGGTTAACTTTAAATCTTTTCTTATTTTTACCTATTAACCTGGCAAGTTTATGGGCATCTTTTGGAGAGTCATTTATATCTTTTATAAGCACATATTCAAGCATTATTCTGTAGCCTGTTTTTACAGGTAGTTTATTCAGCACATTCATCAGTTCTTCTAATGTATTTGTCTCTGATATCGGCATAAGTTCTTCCCTTGTTTTTTGATCAGCTGCATTTAGAGAAACTGCTAATCTTACCTGTGGAAACTCTTTATCTTCATACATCTTTAGTATTTGATGAATGATACCGCTTGAGGATATAGTAATTTTTCTGTTTGATAAACCTGCCATTTTTTCATCTGTAAAAATCCTTACAGATTTTTTGACATTTTCATAGTTGGCTAAAGGTTCTCCCATTCCCATATAAACAATATTTGAAATTCTTTTTTCCTGCTCTAAACCTACAAATTTTTGGCTTTGTATATACTGATCTACTATTTCTGCAGTTGTTAAGTTTCTGATTAGTCCGTCTTTTGTTGTAAAACAGAACTTACACCCTACTGCGCAACCAACCTGAGTTGATATACATAATGTGTTATGTCCCCTTTCTGGAATAAATACAGACTCTACAGTATGACCGTCTTTAAGCCGCCATAAAAATTTTATACTTCCGTCCTCTTTGGATTTTTCAAATGTTACAAGCTCCAAGACATTTAAATTTGCCTTGTTTTTTAAATGATTTCTTATCTCTTTAGAGAGGTCTGTCATTTCATCAAAGGAGGATACTTTTTTGTTGTAAATCCATTTTGCTATCTGCTTTGCTCTAAATCTCTGCCAGCCCTGCTTTTGCACCCAGTTTTCAAGTTCTTTAAAATCTAGATTTTTGATATCTATTTTTTCCATCTTTATTTCCTAAGTATTTATTCACGAAAAAAATATTAAATAACAACTTATAAAATTTTTAAAGGATTGCCACTGGATTTTTAATAGTTTAATGGTGATGTTCCTCTTCTAATTTCTCTTCATATTTAAACAGCCATTTTATCAGAAAAGGTGCCATTACAGTCGTAATAATTATAATAAACAGTAAAACATCATAGATGGTTGTTTTTAATACGCCGTTTGTTCTACCTAGTTCAGCAAATATAAGGCCTACTTCTCCCCTGGGTATCATTGAAACACCTATTATTGATTTTTTTATCAGGGATATCTTTCTTAAAAGAAGGGCCCCTACAAATTTTCCTATAATAGCTATAACAAGAAGGATTAATGCAAATACAAAAAGTTCAACATCAGCAATATGTATTTCCCTTATATTCATTGATAAACCAACCATCACAAAGAAAATAGGGGTAAAAAGATAGATAATAGGTTTCATTTCATGCTCAACTTTTTGTAAAAACCTCTCGTCTGCCTGAAATGCAATAGCAAAGGGAAGAACAAATCTTCTGGATAGGGCTAACCCTGCCGCGAAAGAACCGAGTATTTCAGGGGCTCCAAAAACGTGGGAGACGTATGCAAAGAGGAATATGAGAGAAACAATGATTGTAGGAACAAATCCAGGTAAATGGCTTGTCTTTTCAAGTTTTCTCACAAAATGGGACAGGATATAGGCTGCAACAGGGGCAACCCCAAGAAAAAAGAATATAAGAAATATAACCCTTACTATATCCTCTATTTTTACTTCACCTATAATCATAAACTCATTAATAAAAACAAGGAGTATAACACCTATTATGTCGTCTATTACAGCTGCACCTACCACTATCTGGGCAATAGCAGTCCTTTGTTTTCCTAAATCCTCAAATACCCTTAAAGTGATCCCAATACTTGTTGCCGTTAATGTCCCTCCTATGAAAAGAGACACAATGACAGGTTGATGGAAAAGGTAAAAACTGGTTAAAAAACCTCCTAAAAAAGGTACAGCAGCTCCAACAACAGCAACAATAACAGATTTAATACCTGTGTCTTTTATTTTTCTAACATCTGTCTCAAGACCTACCTGAAAAAGAAGGAGAAGAATTCCTATTTCCGCAAGAACCTTTAAAACCTCTGTAGGTTGGATAATGTTTAGAAGACTGGGGCCGAGAATTATCCCTGCAAATAATTCTCCTATAACAGCAGGAAGACCTAATCTTACAAAGAGTTCCCCAAAAAATCTGGCAGATACAAATATCAGGAATAATGCGAGAAATATTTCGTGCATTTTTTTATCCTTTGATTTTAAAATAAGAAATAGTGAAAAAACTTTTTTAAGTCAACAAGGGCCGGCAAAGGCCGGCTTTTTATCCTTCCTTTACAGTTTTACATTTTTGTTCAATCTTTTGTAGCTCTTCAACATACCTCTGGTATAAAGATTTTGATCTTGGATCTGTTTTCTTCTTAAGTTCTTTAATACAGTGATTTATTCTTCTATACTCTTTCTCTAAAAACCATTTTACAATATCCCTGGCTGTCTGGTATAAATCCTTTTTATGGGCTCTAAGTTCCCTTTTTAATCTTCTAAGTTCCTTTTTGGGAGCGTGAACAGAAAGTAGTTTTAAATCTTGTTCTTTCCCAAATTCCAAAATCTGCTCCATTACAGATTTAAAAGAGCCCTGAATTTTTTTCCTGTCCCCAGATACAGAAAGCCAAAGTTCCATGCTTCCACCTCCTTATATTTTATTCTTCCTCTTCTCCATATCTTTCTGAAAGAGGAGAATAATCACCCCTGTTGTAAATGGATATCTCTGTTTTATTTTTACAGGGTTCATTACAGGAAGGAGAAGCATAATTAATTAAGGCACATACAATATTTTGAATAATTTCGTTGTTTATTTCAACATCCTCAAGGGTTCCTATTTTAAGATAAAGGTTTTCATTTTTATAGTTTTTATACAGGCATTTAAACTCCCTTATATGTCCTTTTTTCTTTACAATTTTTTCCCTTATGGTATGGTCTGCCGTTCCTTCTACTATAACTACAGAAAGTTTCTCCTGGGGTTTTAACTCCCCGGAAAGGAACATAAATATTCCCTTTTTATCAAGGACTGGATCATCCTGTTCCTCTATAAACTTTCTAAGGTGTTCTATAAATTTCTCATCTGTGTTATATGTTCCTGGCTTAAAAATCTCTATAGGCTGGCTCCAGCTTATACTAACATTCATGGCAAAGACCCCCTGAGGTTTATTCTATTTCTTCTTTTATGTCTTCAAACTTTTTAAACTCCTCACTTTTTAAAACATCTGTTATAAACAGATCAATATCCTCTTTTTCTAAAATGGCTCCTGCTAAAAGTCTGCCTGTATATTTGTTGTCTTTTATTTCCCAGAACATATAAAACTCTGGATATTTTTCTTTTATCTTTCTGTAAGCTACACCGTATTTACTATCCTTTAGATAGTTCTGTTCAAGGAAAAAATGTTTAGGACCAATTGTAATTTTGTGGAGAATAGCTCCAGATTTTGTTTTTACCAGATCAAGCTTAAGATCCCAGGTTTTGATTACTTCCATTTTTAGCCCTCCTTTGGAGTTTTGTTATTTTTCTTAAATATAAGTTCTGTTGGTGATAACTTCAAAACTTTTTAAGATATGGTTTAATAAAAATAAAAAAATAAAGGGTGAAGGGTAAATGAAAAGATTTTTAAGTATAGAAAATTTAACTGTTTTAGGTATTATCCTTGGGATTTTATTTGGGGTGTACTTTAAAGAAACAGCCCTTCTTATCAAACCTCTTGGTGATGCATTTTTAAGCGGTCTTAAAATGATTACGATCCCCCTTATTTTTGCCTCTGTTTTTGTAAGCATAGCAAGTCTTTCTTCTATAAAAGAAATAAAAGATATGGGAATAAAGGCTATCCTTTATTATTTTTCCACTACAGCTTTGGCTGTAGCAACGGGTATTGTTATTGTTAATCTTATACATTTTTCCCCACCGGAAGGTTTAAATTTATCTTCAGAAAACGTACATATCCATAAGGAATTTACTATAGAAAGCCTTATTCAAAGCTTCATACCTTCAAATATTTTTCAAAGCTTTTCCCAGGGTAAAGTTCTCCACGTTATTGTTTTTTCTATATTGTTTGCCATTGCAGTACTCACATTAAGGCAGGAAAAAAAGGATGTTATTACCAGATTTTTTGATGGTATTAATGATAGTATGCTTACGATAGCAAAATGGATAATAAATCTTTCTCCTTTAGGGGTTTTTGCCCTTGTTTCCTATATTGTTGCAGAAAGGGGACTTTCATCTTTATTATCCCTGTGGCAGTATGCTTTAGCTGTTGTAATTGGTCTTTTAGTCCATGCTGTGGTTAATTTAGGGCTTATTGCCTTTTTGATAGGTCGCTTTAATCCTTTTACATATTTTAAAAAGGTAAAAGAAGCTCTTCTTATAGCTTTCTCCACGTCATCAAGTTCTGCAACATTACCTGTTTCTATGGAGGTTGCAGAGGAAAAGGCAAAGGTTAAAAAGAAGGTTGCCGGATTTGTTTTACCTTTAGGGGCTACCATAAATATGGATGGAACAGCCCTTTATGAAGCTATTGCTGCTATGTTTGTAGCTTCTTTTTATGGGATAGACCTTTCTATTGGAGAACAAATAGTTATATTTTTTACAGCTTCACTGGCTGCAATAGGAGCAGCAGGAATTCCAAGTGCTGGTCTTGTTACTATGACATTGGTTTTTACAGCTGTAGGTATTCCCTTAGAGGGGATAGCCCTTATTTTATCTGTAGATAGATTCCTTGATATGCTTAGAACCACTGTAAATGTCTGGGGTGATTTGATAGGGGCAAAGATAATAGACAGATTTGTAAAAAATTAGCCCTTTATGATACCTCCCCCTAAGAGGAGGTCATTTTCATATATTGCCAGAACCTGCCCTGGGGCAAAAGCTTCCTGCTTTTCTTCAAAGTACACCTTTAATGAATCCCCTTTAAACTCTATATCCTTTACTTTTACCGGTTTTTGTCTGTATCTTCCCTGAACATACAAATTGGATATGTCCCATTTATCAGGTTCTATATGGAAGTTTAGGCTCTCTGCTTCAACACTGTCCTTCAGCAGATAATCCCTTTCCCCTACAACAAGGGCATTTTGCTCTGGATTTTTTTCAAGAACATATAAAGGTTTTTTCCACCTTATCCCCAGACCTCTTCTCTGTCCTATAGTGTAAAATGGGAGACCTTTATGTTTCCCAATTTTTTTTCCTGTTATGTGGTAAATGTCCCCTTCCTTAATATCAAACCCCTTAACTTCCTGTATATATTCTCCAGGGGTTTTTCCTGCTGTAAAACATATTTCAAAACTGTCTTTTTTTTCAAAAACAGGAATCTTGTATTTTTCTGCTATTTTTCTTGTTTCCTCTTTAGTCATATCCCCTAAAGGAAACATCAAAACAGGAATAATATCCCTTTCAACAAGGGACATAAAATAGGACTGGTCTTTTTTTGTGTCCTTTCCCCTTTTAATAAGTGAAACTCCTTCCTTTTCCCCTTTCCTTATATAATGCCCTGTAGCAAGATAATCTGCACCTAAAACGGTTTTTACGTATTTTGCAAGGAGTCCTGTTTTTACTTCCCTATTGCAGATTGAACAGGGATTTGGGGTTTTCCCTTTTTTGTATTCCTGTATAAAGTAATTGATAACCTTTTCTTGAAAAAGCTCTTCCCAATCTATAACAAAATGATCTATCCCTAAAAAGGAGGCTACTTTTTTTGCATCTTTTACGTCCTGGGGGGAACAGCAAACCTGTATATCTGTAGAACATTCTAAAGATGAGAGTTTTAATGTGACCCCTATTACATGAAAACCCTGCTCTTTTAGAAGAAGGGCTGAAACAGAGGAATCTACACCTCCACTAAGCCCAATAGCCACCGTTTTTTTCATCTTGCAATAAGTTCACCCATCTTGAAGATTGGCAGATATAAAGCCAGTATAACAATTCCTATTATTCCACCTATAAATACCATCAGCAAAGGTTCTATAATGGAAAGCATACCCTCAACTGCCCTATCAACTTCATCCTCAAAAAAGTTTGCTATCGTATCAAGCATCTCATCTAACTTTCCGGTATTTTCCCCAACCCTTACCATGGCGATGAATATAGGAGGAAAGATTTTTTTATCAAGTGATCTGTATATAGGCTGACCCCTTTCAACTTCATCCCTTGCATTTTTTATTGCCTGTTCTATGACAACATTACCAGCAACAGAAGCTGAGATTTCCAAAGCCCTTGTAATTGGAACACCACCGTTTATAAGTGTTGCAAGGGTTCTTGCAAATTTTGCAAGGGCACCTTTTAAAAATATTTCCCCAAGGATAGGAAGTTTAAGGAAGAGCCTGTGGTAAAACTCTTTTCCTGCAGGAGTTCTATAAAAATATGTATTAACAACAATAAAACCTGTTATCCCCAGAAAAACATACAGAAAGTTCTCTTTAAGTCCATTGCTTATATTTATAATCAGCTGGGTTAAGAAAGGTAAATCAGATCCGAAACTTGCGTAGAGTTTTGCAAATGTTGGGACTATAAAAGTTAAAATTCCTAAAACAATTACTGTAGCAACAATAACAACTGTTATAGGATACCAGGAGGCACTGACCAGTTTTCTTTTAATTGCAGCTATTTTTTCATAATATTCTGTTGCCCTTTGTAAAATAACATCCATTTTTCCTGATTCTTCTGCTGCAGCAATTAAGTTAACAAGAAACGGAGGAAAAACATTTGGATGTTTTTTCATTGCATCTGCAAGAGAAACACCTGCCAGAACCTCATTTTTTACGTCTTCTAAAGCTGCTGATAGAGTTTTATTTGGTAGCTGTTCTGCAAGTATTTCCAAGCTTTCAGCTATACTTATACCTGCCCCTATCATAGCCCCTAACTGTCTTGTAAAAAGGGCAAGGTCCCTTTCTTTTACCCTTGGTTTAAAAAAGTTAAAAAGCTGCTTTTTGGAATCAGAGGCAGATACCAGTTTTAGTTTTATTTCCTGAAAACCCTGTCTTACGAGTTCAGCTTCTGCAGAATTGATATCAGGGGCTGTAATGGTATCTCTTCTTAAAACACCGTGCTTATCCCTTGCTGTATATAAAAACTTTGGCAACTAGGCCTCCTTAGACTCTTGTTTTAAGCATTCTTGTAAGCTCTTGAGGATCCGGTGAAACTTTGAGGGCGTCTTCAGGGAGTATAAGACCTTTCCTTACGGCATCCATTAAAGACTGGTTTAATGTTTGCATTCCTGTTTCAGCCTGACCTGTTTGCATAAGGCCGTATATCTGGTGGATTTTATTTTCCCTTATAAGGTTTCTTATAGCTGTAGTTGGTATTAAAACTTCATGTATTAAAACTCTGCCTCCACCAATCCGTGGTAAAAGCCTCTGGGATATAACCCCCTGTAAAACAAAACTCAGCTCCGTTCTTATCTGCTCCTGTTCATTTTCAGGAAATACATTTATGATACGGTTAATTGTCTGTATTGCTGTGTTTGTGTGTAGTGTGGCAAAAACAAGGTGTCCTGTCTCTGCTGCTGTAAGGGCGGCTTTTATAGTTTCCAGATCCCTCATCTCACCAACAAGTATAACGTCAGGATCTTCCCTTAAAGCGTATTTTAATGCTGTAGCAAAGTCTTCAGTATCTACTCCTATTTCCCTTTGGGCAACGATGGATTTTTTATGGGGAAATAGATACTCAATAGGATCCTCAATAGTGATTATATGGTAGGGATAATTTCTGTTTATATAATCAATCATAGAAGCTAAGGTCGTTGTTTTACCTGAACCTGTTGGACCTGTAACAAGAACAAGTCCCATACTCTTTTGACATAATGTTTCAACAGAAGGAATAAGACCAAGCTCCTCCATATTTTTTATCTCATAAGGAATTCTCCTTAACGCAGCTGCTACAGTTCCCCGTTGTCTGAAGACATTTACCCTGAACCTTCCTATTTCCTTTATTCCAATGGAAAAGTCAACTTCATTTTTTTCCTCAAATATCCTTTTTTGCCTTTCATTCATTATTGAATATATGATCCTCTGGGTATCCTTTGGATATAAAGCAGGAAAATCGTCTGACAGATAGGTTATCTTTCCATCAATCCTTATTGCCGGGGAAGCTCCAGCGGTTATGTGTATATCTGTTGCTTCCCTTTGAACTGCAATTTTAGCTATTTCTAAAAGGGTTACTTTGTCAGGACTTATCATAAAAAAAACCTCTCTTTTACTTAATTAAAACTCTTTCTATTTCTGCAATATCGGTTATACCTTTTTTTACTTTTAGTAAACCACTTTGGTACAGAGTCCTCATACCTTTCTTTAACGCAATTTCTTTAATTTCAGTTGCTGTAGCTCCAGACAGTATTGATTTTCTAATTTCATCATCTACCTCAAGTATCTCATGGACTGCTATTCTTCCTTTGTATCCTGTTCTGTTGCATTTCTCACAGCCGTCAGGGTTATGGACGTAAAACTGGTTATTTGCTATGTCCTCTTCAGAAAAACCTAACCCTTTCCAGAACTCTACAGGATACTTAGCAGGGAGCTTACAGTTATCACACAGCTTTCTTACAAGTCTCTGGGCTACAACAAGATTTACAGCTGTTCCTACAAGGAAATGCTCAACACCTATATCCACAAGTCTTGTTATTGAAGATGGGGCATCATTTGTGTGGAGGGTTGAAAAAACCAGGTGTCCAGTCAAAGCAGCTTTTATAGCAATTTCAGCTGTTTCCCTGTCCCTGATCTCACCAACAAGTATAATATCAGGATCCTGTCTTAAGAAAGATCTTAAGGCTTCGGCAAATGTAAGCCCTATATTTTCCTTTATTTGAACCTGGTTTATACCGGGGATAGAAACCTCTACAGGGTCTTCTGCTGTTGATATATTTACATCTTCTGTGTTTCTTTCCATTAAGGCTGTGTATAAAGTTGTTGTTTTACCTGAACCTGTTGGACCTGTAACAAGAACCATTCCCCATGGACTGTAAATAGCCTTTCTTACTTTTTCCAGATCATCAGCTTCAAATCCAAGGTCTTCAAGTTTTAGGTTTAGATAACTCTGGGCGTCCTGTATCCTCATAACAACCTTTTCCCCATAAACAGTGGGGATAGTGGACACCCTTAGGTCTATAGGTTTCCCATCTATTTTTATTCTTATCCTTCCATCCTGGGGTAATCTTTTCTCCGCAATATCAAGATTTGCCATAATTTTGTATCTTGCAACAAGGGGGTCTTTCATAGTAACAGGAAGTTTTTGTACTGTTCTTAAAATACCATCAAGTCTATATCTGACCCTTACCTCTTTTTCAAATGGTTCAATATGGATATCTGAAGCCCCCTGTCTTACTGCATTTACAATAAAAAGACGGGAAGCTTTTACAATAGGTTCCTCTTTCGCATGGGAAACTGTTGTATCTATATCCTCTTCTTCCTCTGTAACTGTTTCTTCCTCTACCTGGGCATCTATCTCTATGTTTGTTAAAACCTCCTCTGCTGAAGCAATAGGGGCTATTTCCTTTAGAAGATTTTCAATTTCAGAATAAGAGGCAACGTAAAGCTCAATATTTTTTATTCCCATGAATTTAAGGTACTGTAGAATTTCCTTATCAACAGGGTTAAAAACAGCAACAGCTAATGTATTATCATCTTTATAAAAAAGAGGCACAAATTTTTTCTTTTTCATATAGTTATAAGATATATTTTTTACAAGTTCAGTATCTATGCTTATCCTGTGTTCTTTGGGGTTGTAAGGGGTAAGGTTCAGGAAATTAACAAAAAAATCTTTTATTTTGTATTCATCTGCTATTCCACTGGTTACTATATATACAAGGACATCTGTAAAATCTCTATCTCTTATATTTGGATTATTTCTGACCTTTTCAACAGGAACGATTCCGTGGGACACCATTAACCTTAAAAATGTCAGCTTTCTTCGGCTTTTTTCCATTTGCTTTACCGTTTTTATGTTTATTTGACTAATAATTTTTATCGTCAGTGATCATGTTTGTATTATAAAATAATATACTAATGAAAAATTATTTTACAACGAAGGAGTGCAGTTTGCCTGAGAAAATTAATAACATAAGGAGAATATTAATAGCAAATAGAGGAGAAATAGCAGTCAGGGCTATTAGGGCTATTAGAGAACTTGGTGGAGAATCAATAGCCATTTACTCAACAGGGGATAAAAACTCTATCCATAAGGACCTTGCAGATTACTCTGTGTGTATCGGAGATGCACCATCAAACAGAAGCTATCTAAATATACCTGCTATTTTATCGGCAATAGAGGTTTCTTATGCAGATGCTGTGTATCCGGGATATGGTTTTCTGGCAGAAAATCCCCACTTTGCTGAGATATGTGAAAGGAGTAATATCAAGTTTATTGGTCCAAAGTCTGAAACTATCAGACTTACTGGAGATAAGGCGGCGGCAAGGAAGGCTGCTGAGGAAGCAAATGTTCCAATAATCCCCGGAAGTCCCCCTGTTGATGAGTTAAAGGATGCACTGGAAATTGCAAAGAAAATAGGATATCCGGTTCTTATTAAAGCTGCTGCTGGTGGTGGTGGTAGAGGAATGAGGGTAGCAAAAACAGAGCAGGAACTTGCAAGGCTACTTCCTGTTGCCCAGAGGGAAGCAGAGGCAAACTTCGGTGACAAAAGGGTGTACATTGAAAAATTTATCCTGAACCCAAAACATATAGAAGTTCAAATTCTTGCCGATGAATACGGCAATGTTGTATATCTGGGGGATAGGGAATGTTCCATACAGAGAAGACATCAAAAACTCCTTGAAGAGGCCCCTTCTCCATTTATAACAGAGGAAGTTAGAAGAAAAATGGGAGAAGCTGCAGTAAGATTTGCAAAACATGTTGGGTTTACAGGGGCAGGAACAGTTGAGTTTATTGTTGATAAAGATATGAATTTTTACTTTATAGAGATGAACGGAAGAATTCAGGTAGAACACCCTGTTACAGAGATGGTTACCGGAATAGATATTGTATCCTGGCAGATAAAAATAGCCGATGGTCAACCGCTTTCCTTTTCCCAGGAAGAGATAAAGCAGGTAGGACACGCTATAGAGTTTAGAATAAATGCAGAAGATCCAGAGACATTTACCCCTACCCCAGGGGTTATTGAAAAGCTGTATCTTCCAGGGGGTTATGGGGTAAGAATAGATACACATATATACCAGGATTATAAAATCCCACCTTATTATGATTCATTGATAGCAAAGGTTATTGTGTATGGGAAAGATAGGGAAGAGGCTATTATAAGAGGAAAAAGAGTTCTTCAGGAATTATTAATAGAAGGGGTAAAAACTACTAAAGATTTCCATAAAAAGATCCTTGAGGATGAGGATTTTATTAAAGGAATATACACAACAACCCTTGTTGATACAAAATATTTGAAATAATTTAGAAAGCTTCTAGCTTTATTTATATAAAATTCCAGGGAAAGGTAAAATGGTAAAGGTTCT
>CAZHWB010000102.1:0-7440 GCA_964536105.1 uncultured Aquificales bacterium
TTTTTTAGCTTTTTAGTGAGTGTTTTAATAGCATCCTCCTCTGCAGGGCTGGATGTAGATGTAAAAGCTAAAATAGAAAGACTTATACAGGAGGTTAAACAGGCTCCTCCTTCAGAAAGATACAAAAAGATGAACCAGTTAAAACTCTTTGTCAAAAAATTAAAAGCTGAAGAAAGAATAAAAATAATGAAACAATTACACAAACAACTAAGGGCCCGTGGAGGAAGGCACAATCACGGCATGATGCATATTCACAAAGGACAGAAATTTGGTAAAGATCATATGGAAATGAGAAATATGAAGGAAAAGTATAAAGAGCATATGAAAAATGAAATGCACAATAAGGAACATTTCAATAAATTTCACAATCAAAATCAGAAAGAAAGTGAACATAATAAAAACAATGAGGGGCACAGGTGGCAATGGAACCATAACAGGTAGGGAGGGTAAATGTACCGGTATATAACAGTATTTTTACTGCTTTTTAATCTGGTTTTTGCTTATGTAGATGAAGATTTAGATGGTGTTGATGATGCTGTGGATAAATGTCCCGGAACACCTTTTGATGTTCTTGTTAATGCCGATGGATGTCCCCTTGAGGAGAAAGGAAATTATTATTTAAAGCTGTCTTCCTCTTTTTCTTCTGATAAAGGAAATAGTTCTCTGGTATCTTATCTTACCTTAGCTTATGCAAATCAAAACTGGTATTTTTCCATAACAGGAAGCTATATTTTAGATGGTTATTCCAGTGAAAAGGATGTTGGAGATACATATATATTTGGAAGCTATATTTTTCCTTTTAAAAATGTGTATACCCAGCTGGGGTTAAACATAAAACTACCAACATCTGAAAGCTCAAAAAACCTGGATTACACCCCTTCTATCCTTATTGATGTATTTTTTGACCCCTACGATGTTTTCTTTTACGGGAACTATACAATAACAGAGGAAGAAAACCTGAAAAACAGCTACAGTTTCTCGGTAGGATTTGGTCAACAGCTTTTAGATACTGTTTATTACAGTTTTTCTTTTGATTATTCACAGGCTAATGTTTCAAATCAGGATGATGAATACTATATTACAGGTTACATTATATACGATATAACCCGGGATTATTACATATCTATTTTGTATAGTCAGGGAATAAACAAAGATGCTGTGGATTATACAATTTTTGGAAAGGTAGGCGTTAGGTTCTAATGGGTAGGATACTTATTGTAGAGGATGATACCATCTTAGGGGAGAGTTTAAAGCTGTTTCTGGAAGCCCATGGATATGATGTTGATGTTGCAAGAAGTTACGACGAAGCGGCAGATCTAACGTTTGAAAATAAATACGATATTTATGTTATAGATGTTAACTTATTAGATGGAAGTGGTATAAACCTTCTTGAGGATTTAAGAGTTGCAGAGGATAAAACCCCGGCAATATTTATAAGTGCTATAAGGGATGTGGGGACGATAGCGAAAACCTTTGAAATAGGAGCTGAAGACTACATAAAAAAGCCCTTTGAACCAGAGGAGTTACTTGTAAGAATAAAGGCCAGACTGGGAAAAACAGGAAAAGTATCCAAAGAATTAAGATATAAAGATATTATCATTAAAGATGGAAGGGTATTTAAAAATAATAAAGAAATTGAGCTTGGCAGTGTCCAGAGGAATATATTGGAGAAACTGATAGAAAACACAGGAAATGTTGTGCCTAAAGAAGATTTAATGGATCTACTGCAAAATCCTTCAGATTTAGCCCTAAGGGTAAATATATCAAAACTGAAGAAAAAATTAGGTATAGATATCAAGTCTGTTAGAGGATTAGGTTATATCTTAGAATGAAGCTATTTAAAACAAAATACGAAAAAGAATCTTTCCTTAAAAGCTTTTTTCTCTTTTTTCTGTCTATAGAGTTTCTTGTATCTGTTATTCTTTTTTTTCACTATAAGGAGCTTGCCCATTCCTTTAAAGACAGCATTTTTCTTGAAATGAAAAACTACAGCTACACATTTGAAGGAAAAGATTTTAAACTGGAGCTGGTAGAAAAAGAAAAGAATAAAAATTTTTATCAGCTTTATGAAGACAAAAGTTCCCTGTATATATACGTCCCTATTCCTTTTGCAGAAAAGGAGGTTTTCAAAATTTATTATCCAAAGGATCTATACAATAAGCATCTTTTAAAATATAAACTTGAGATTGCCGTTGAGTTTTTAATTTCCTCAATTATTTCTGCACTTATATCAGCAGTTTTTGCATACATTTCCATAAATCCCCTTAGAAAAGCAATAACCCTTATTGAAGAGGTAACCAAAGATATTATCCACGACATAAACACCCCAGTTTCTGGAATATTAATAAACCTAAAATTACTTAAGATGAAATACAAAGAAAGTAAAGAAATAGATAGGATAGAACTGTCTGTAAAACAGCTCTCTTCCCTTTATGAGAACCTCAGGACGCTGATAGAGGGATTTAAAATACATAAAGAGGATATTAATCTTAAAGAAATTATTGAGGAAGAGATCAAAGTTTACGAGAGTATCTATCCGGATATAAAAGTAGAAAAAAATTTAAAAGATGTTTACAAAAGATTAGATAAAACAGCTTTTAAAAGGGTAATTTCAAATCTTCTTGGAAATGCTTTCAAACATAATATTCCCAAAAACGGCTGGATAAAAATCCTTTTGGATGAAAGTGGGCTTATTATAGAAAACTCTTCAAAGCCTGTAAAAAAACCAGAGAAGGTTTTTGAAAGATACTATAGAGAAGGACAGAGGGGACTTGGTTTAGGACTTTCTATCGTAAAAAAGCTCTGTGATGAAATGGAATGCCAGGTAAAATTTACAGCTCAAAAAGACAGGGTGAAGGTCAGAATTATTTTCCCTGTATAAGCAGTTAACAAAAAAGTAACATTCTTTTTTTATGATAAATTACGACAACATATAGGAGGTTTAGTTATGGGTATTTTAAATTATATTTTAGGGGTTTTGGTGCTCTTTTCTCCACTTTACGCCATGCCGTGGTGGATGCAAAGCAATCAGGGTGGAAAAAACAGGCATTTTCACGGTAAACAGTTTAAAGGGCAGGGACATTTCAACGGACAGAGGAACTCAAGGGGAAATATGATGTCTTCTAGCTCAAGAAACAGTTCGCTATTTGCAACTCATGAAACCTGTATAAGATGCCACAATAATCTAAGGGACAGTAAAGGTAATGATGTTTCTATCATTAGAGACTGGAAAGGCAGCATGATGGCAAACTCTGCATTAGACCCTCTGTGGCAGGCAAAAGTCTCAAGTGAGATAATAAGAAATCCATCTTTAAAATCTGTAATAGAAAAGAAATGTTCCACCTGTCATATGCCGATGGCAAAAACTCAGGCTGAGGCAGATAACGAAAAAATAGAGATATTTGGAACGGGATTTTTAAATAAGGAAAATAAGTATCATCAATTGGCGAAAGATGGTGTTTCCTGTACCCTCTGCCACCAGATAAAACAGGATAATCTTGGACAGGAAAGTTCATTTTCAGGGGGATATCTTATAGATAAAATAACAAAGAAACCTTACAGAAAAATATACGGTCCGTATCCTAACCCTTTTGATAGACCTATGATAAGAAGATCAGGTTTCCAGCCTGTTTACTCTAAACATATAAAAAAATCTGAACTTTGTGCTACATGTCATACATTGAAAACCCCCACAGTATTCCAGGGTAATATTGTTGGGGAATTTCCAGAGCAAACACCTTATCTTGAATGGAAACATAGTAATTACAGCAAAACAGGCCAGACCTGCCAGAAGTGCCACATGCCCCAGGCTGAAGGTAGCGTAAAAATATCTACAATGCCGAGGTTTTTAAAGGAAAGACATCCGTTTTCTAAACACTACTTTGTAGGGGGAAATGTATTTATCCTCTCTATATTAAGGGATAATGCTTCCTTTTTAGGAGTTAAAGCTTCCAGGGCAGAGTTTAATAGAACTATCCAGAGAACCCTTGATCTACTGAAAAACAACACCGCTGAAGTTAATATAGGGACTGTTTCTATAAGAAATGGTATCCTGGAATTTCCTGTAATTGTTGAAAATAAAGCAGGACATAAATTCCCCTCTGGAATACCTATAAGGAGGGCCTGGCTTCACGTTGTTGTAAAGGATAAAAACGGAAGGATAGTATTTGAATCAGGAGCTGTCAAAAAAAATGGAATGATTATTGGAGCAGATTCAGATACAAATCCATACAGATTTGAGCCCCACTATGACGTCATAACTTCACCTGATCAAGTTCAAATATATGAAACAGTAATGAAAGACTACGCAGGAAACATAACCTACACATTTTTAGAAGCTTATGAATACCAAAAAGACAACAGACTTCTTCCTGAAGGTTTTAATAAAGAAACAGCTTCAAACGATATAAAACCAAAGGGAAAAGCAGAAAAAGATGAAAACTTTATAGATGGTTCTGACACAGTTTTATACAAAATAAACACAAAGGGATACAAAGGCCCATTTACAATAACAGTTGAGCTTAGATATCAGTCTGTATCCTACTCCTTCTTTAAGGATCTCATAAAAGATGCAGATAAAAGCCCTTATATAAAAAGATTTCAAAATCTTTATAACAAGAAATCAAACACAGGTATAGTGATTGATAAAAAAGAGATCCTTTTTTGACCCTTCCTCCATTAGGACACCTCCTCAGGTGTCCTTCCTTTTAAAGTAGTTCTCCTTCCGTTAAAATATTAGTCTTAAAATTTAAAATTTAAGAAGGAGAACTATGAAGCAGGAACTAAAAGAAAAGATTGTATCTGTACTTGAAAAGCAGATCCCCCAGATTAAAGAAGTAGAGGACAAAATTAAAATTGATATACCAAAGGAAGAAAAGTTTGGAGATATAGCTGTAAACGTTGCTTTTCTTTTAACAAAAATCTTAAAAAAGAAACCTTTAGATATAGCAAACCAGATAAAGGAGATACTGGAAAAACAGCCTGAGTTTGAAAAAGTAGATGTAGCAGGGGCCGGTTTTATAAATATATTCCTTTCCCAGACTTTCTATCATGAGGTTTTAAAACAGATTATTTCAGAAAAAGACCAGTATGGAAAAGCAAAAAAGCAGGATAAGGGCAGAATAAATGTAGAGTTTGTAAGTGCTAATCCTACAGGACCCCTTCACCTTGGACATGGAAGAGGGGCTGTTGTAGGTAATGTTTTATCAAATCTTTATGAATACATTGGGTATTTTGTGGAAAGGGAATTTTATATTAATGATGCAGGAAGACAGATAAAAAAACTTGGAGAATCTGTCTGTGCCAGATTTTTCCAGATAGAAAACCCAGATTACCCATTTCCTGAAGATGGTTATCACGGGGATTATATAAAAGAAATAGCCCAGCATCTTTACAAGTATGAAAGAGAAAAAATCTTATCAATGGTTGATAAAGAACAGGCGGTTGATTTTTGTGCAGAGTTTGCAAAAGAGATGCTTCTAGAAAAAATAAAGGAAGATTTAAAGGATTTTGGAGTTGAATTTGATATATGGTTCAGTGAAAAATCTTTATACACATCAGGAAAAGTTGATGAAGCCATAGAGTTTTTACGTTCAAAAGGATTGATATACGAAAAAGATGGGGCTGTCTGGGTTAAAACAACAGAATTTGGAGATGATAAGGACAGGGTTATCATAAAGTCTGACGGTTCTTATACCTACTTCGCAGGGGATGTTGCATATCACTACGACAAGTTTAAAAGAGGATACGATTTTGTAGTAAATGTATGGGGAGCAGACCACCACGGTTATTTTCCAAGGCTTAAAGCTGCTGTTATGGCCTTTGGTGTACCAGAGGATTGGCTTAGGGTTATATTTATCCAGCTTGTAAAACTGTTTAAAAATGGACAGGAAGTTAAAATGTCTAAACGTTCAGGCTCTTTTATAACATTAAAAGAGCTTATAGAGGAAGTTGGGAAAGATGCTGTTATATACTTCTTCCTTACAAAGGACAGTAATACCCATCTAAACTTTGATATAGACCTTGCATTAAAAAAATCTTCTGAAAACCCGGTTTATTACGTTCAATATGCCCACGCCAGAATATCCTCTGTTTTTAGGGAGGCAAAGGAAAGATTTGGTTTTGATCCACTGCAGGATTTTGAGGCAGATCTCTCCCTTTTAAAGGAAAAACAGGAAAGAATTATTATGAAACATCTTTCCTTTATACCTGATCTTATAAGGGAAGCTGCAGAAAAACAGCAGCCCCATAAATTAACCCAGATAACATACGATCTGGCGTCTGAATTTCACTATTATTACAACAATTTCAAGTTTCTTGTAGAAAATGACGAAAATTTAATGAAAGCAAGACTTTACCTTCTTAAAGGAATCAGATACGCCTTAAGAACTCTATTTAAACTTATGGGAATAACCCCTGTTGAGAGGATGTAAAGATGGATAAAGATTTAAAAGACACCATTAGAAAGTTAGAAGAAGCAAAGAAAAAACAGGAAAGGCTTGAAAAAACAATTATCATTTTGTCAGGACTTCTTATAATTATCGTTTTTACAGTAATAGGGATCAACCTTTACTCAGGAAAGGATGAAAAGGTTTCCCAGCCAGAGATAAATATTGTAAATGAAAAGACCCCTGAAGCTGTAAAACCAGAAAAAGAGAAAAAAGAAGAAGTTAAAAAAGAAGTAGCCCTTGCAAAGCCGTCTGCTTCCGAAAAAAAGGAAAAACCAAAAAAAGAAGAAGGGAAGGTAGAAAAAAAAGATATTCCAAAGGAGCTGTCTAAAAAAGAGGAAAAAAATAAAGGAAAAGTTGTTATTTTAAAAAAGCCAGAAAAAATTGAGAAAAAACCAGCAAACAATGTAAAAAAAGAAGCGAAGCAGAAAAAAGAGGAAACAAAAAAAGTAGTTAAAAAAGAAAAAAAATCAGCTATTCAAAAAGGATACTACTATATACAGGTTGGAGCTTTCAGCAGTAAGGAAAATGCAGAAAAGGCAAAGAAAAAGTACAAAATTTCCCAGTCCCGTTTTGTTGTGGTAAAAGCAGGAAAACTTTACAAGCTCCTTATAGGAAAATTTAAAACAAGAAAGGAAGCCCAGGAGTTTATGAGAAAATACGGCATAAAAGGGATTATTAAAAAAATCTGATAAAATATTTAACCCTTGACATACAGGAAAATTTGCATAAATTTTGTGCGGAATTTGGAAGTTGAATATGGGGGCGATCCGGGTTCGACGGGAACGGTTACGCCGGGTAAGCAGGCCGGAGAAGGAAACTCCGTAAAAAACCATACAACAACAATTCCCGAACGCGAAATCGCTCTCGCTGCTTAATTAACGCAGCGACGTCCTCCTGAGCTTGCCCGTGGGCTTGGGAAGGGCGTAAGACACACGGGATAGGAAAGTGCTGACCGCCCTGTAGGCACTTTCCGAAATTCTGCAGGGCTAGC
>CAZHWB010000103.1:0-21977 GCA_964536105.1 uncultured Aquificales bacterium
CAAGCTTTTCCTTTTCAAGGTATTTTTTTAAAAATTTTCCTGTGTAAGAGTTTTCATTTTCTGCAACTTCCTCTGGTGTTCCGGTTGCTACTATCTGACCTCCTCCTTCTCCACCCTCTGGGCCAAGGTCTATAATCCAGTCTGCATTTTTTATAACATCAAGGTTATGCTCTATCACAACTACAGTATTTCCCTTTTCCACAAGTTTATTTAAAACCCTTATAAGCTTTTCAACATCGTGGGAGTGAAGGCCTGTGGTTGGTTCATCAAGTAGGTAAAGGGTTCTTCCTGTATCTCTTTTGGACAGTTCCCTTGTCAGCTTTATTCTCTGGGCTTCTCCTCCTGAAAGTGTTGTCGCTGGCTGTCCAAGTTTTATGTAATCAAGTCCAACATCGTATAGAACTTTTAGTTTGTTTCTGATAGATGGAACATTCTGGAAAAACTCTAAAGCCTCCGCAACAGTCATATCAAGGATATCGGCTATATTTTTGCCTTTGTATTCTACTGCGAGGGTTTCTTTGTTATATCTTTTTCCTCCGCATACTTCACAGGTTACATACACATCAGGAAGAAAGTGCATCTCTATTTTTACAACTCCATCCCCTTTACAGGCTTCACATCTTCCACCTTTCACATTAAAGGAAAATCTCCCGGGGGTATAGCCCCTTAATTTTGCCTCTGGAGTGGCTGCAAACAGTGCCCTTATGTTATCAAAAACTTTTGTGTAGGTAGCTGGATTGGAACGGGGGGTTCTTCCTATTGGGGACTGGTCAACATTTATAACCTTATCTATATGTTCCCATCCCTCTATCGCATCATGTTTTCCTACATACTCGTTCCTGTGGTGAAATCTGTTTTTTGCCGCCTGCCAGAGAATATCGTACACAAGGGTTGACTTTCCAGAACCAGAAACCCCTGTAACAGCGACAAACAAACCTAAAGGAATTTCAACATCTATATTTTTAAGATTGTGTTCCTTTGCTCCTTTTATAACCAGCTTTTTTTCTGGATCTGGTTTTCTTCTTTCTTCAGGGACAGGTATTTTTAGCTTTCCACTTAGATATTTTCCTGTTAAAGATTTTTCATTTTCCATAATCTCTTTTGGGGTTCCGACTGCAACCACCTCTCCACCAAAAACCCCGCTTCCAGGACCCATATCAACTATAATGTCTGCCTCTTCTATTGTTTCTGGATCATGCTCAACAACAATCACAGTATTATCAAGGTCTCTAAGCTCTTTTAAGGTATTGATAAGTTTTGCTGTATCCCTTGGGTGAAGCCCTATAGAAGGCTCATCTAAAACATACAAAACCCCGGAGAGCTTTGAGCCTATCTGGGTAGCAAGTCTTATCCTCTGGGCTTCTCCCCCTGAAAGTGTTGTTGCTGAACGCTCCAAAGTCAGATAATCAAGGCCTACATCAAGTAAAAACTTAAGCCTTTCTTTTATCTCTTTTATTATCTTTTCTCCTATCACCCTGTCTTTTTCAGACATTGGAGATTTTTCAAACTCCCCAAAGAATTCGTAGGCCTGTTTTATATTCATTCTTACAACATCCCATATAGACCTTCCATTTATAAGCACGTATAGAGCTTCCCTTCTAAGCCTTGCCCCGTGGCATACAGGACAGGTAACCTCCCTTATGAATTTTTCCAGTTCTTCCCTTTGTTTTTCATTGTCTGTTTCAAGGTACTTTCTTTCTAAATGGGGTATGATTTCTAAAAGAAGGTCTTCTTTTACTTCCTGTGGGAGGTCTTTAAACCTGGTGAATTTGTTAATCCCGTGGTAATACAGAATGTCAAATATCATTCCCTTTATATATTTGAAATAAAAGCTGTCTGTTATTCTGAAAGCTTCTATAACAGAACGGTTATAATCTACAAGGGCATCAACATCTATCTTATGTATCACCCCAAGACCTTTACACTCTGGGCAGGCCCCGTAAGGACTGTTAAATGAAAAAAGCCTTGGGGAAAGTTCTGGTATTGAAAAACCGTGTTGTGGACAGGCAAACTTTTCACTGTATATATAATCCTTTCCTTCTGTCAGGTTATTTACAATAACAAGTCCATCTCCAAGTTTTAAAGCCTGCTCTATACTATCAACAAGTCTTGTCCTTATTCCATCTTTTATGATAATTCTGTCAACAACAATCTCTATTGTGTGTTTTTTGTTTTTTTCAAGTTTTGGAACCTCTTCTATCATGTATATTTCCCCGTCAACCCTTACCCGGGGATATCCCATTCTGTTAATTTTCTCAAAGATATCTTTATGCTCCCCCTTTTTTCCTCTTATTATTGGGGCTAAAATCTGGAGTTTTGTTCCCTGGGGAAATTTTAAAATCTGTTCTGCTATCTCTTCAGGGGACTGGGAAGCTATCAGATTGCTACATTCTGGACAGTGGGGTTTTCCTACCCTTGCAAATAAAAGTCTTAAATAGTCATAAATTTCTGTAACTGTTCCAACAGTTGAACGGGGATTTTTTGATGTTGTTTTCTGATCTATAGCAATAGCAGGTGATAACCCGTCTATACTGTCAACATCCGGCTTTTCCATCAATCCTAAAAACTGCCTTGCATAAGCTGAAAGGCTCTCAACATAACGCCTCTGACCTTCAGCGTATATGGTATCAAAGGCAAGGGAAGACTTCCCTGATCCTGAAGGTCCTGTAATCACAATAAGCTTATTTTTTGGAAGCTCTAAATCTATATTCTTAAGGTTATGCTGTCTTGCCCCATGTATAACGATTTTATCCATTTTATCCCTCTTTTTATTCTTTAGAAGATTTATAATATATCAATGTTTTTTTTCATTAAAAGAGCCATTAAGGAAAAAGGAGAAAAGTTATGAAGATTGTTGATTTAAGGGGAAAACTTATAAAAGAAAATGCAGATTTAAACAGACTTATAAAAAGAAGTGAGATGGAAATAGAGGAGTTTGAGTCTTCAGTAAAGGAGATTATTAAAAATGTTAAGGAAAGGGGAGATGAAGCTTTATTAGAATATACAGAAAAGTTTGACAGGGTAAAGCTATCCCCTGAAGAAATCACAGTTCCATTTAAAGAACTTGAAAAGGCCTATGAAGAAATAGAAGAAAATGTTAGGTGGTCTTTGGAAATTGCAGCTGAAAGGGTAAGGAAATTCCATGAAGCCCAGATAGAAAGGTCTTATTTCCTTGAAGAAGAAGGTATGATCCTTGGACAGAAGGTTATTCCTATTGAAAAGGCCGGTCTGTATGTCCCAGGTGGTAAGGCGGCCTATCCATCAAGTGTTATTATGAATGCAATTCCTGCTGTTGTTGCAGGTGTAAAAAAGATTGTTATGTGCTCACCAAATCCAAATAAATACACCCTTGCTGCAGCTTTTATATGTGGAATAGAAACTGTTTATAGGATTGGGGGGGCTCAGGCTGTTGCAGCTATGGCTTATGGGACTGAAACTGTTGAAAAGGTGGATAAGATTGTTGGTCCTGGAAATATATTTGTAGCCCTTGCAAAAAAGAATGTTTATGGGGCTGTTGATATAGATTCTATTGCTGGGCCTTCTGAAATACTCGTTATAGCAGATGAAACTGCAAATCCAAGATGGGTTGCTGCTGATTTACTTTCACAGGCAGAACATGATGAGCTGGCAGCTGCCATTCTTGTTACAACTTCTGAAGATTTAGCTTACAAGGTTAAAGACATTCTGTACAATGATTTCCTTGTTAATTTCTCAAGGGAGGCTATAGCAAAAAAATCCCTGGAGAATTACGGACACGCTTTTATAGTGGAAAATCTAACTCAGGCTGTTGAAGTTTCAAACTACATTGCCCCTGAGCATCTGGAGGTTGTAACGAAAAATCCCTGGGATTTACTTGAGGATATAAAACATGCAGGGGCTATATTCCTGGGTGAATACTCAACTGAACCTTTAGGGGATTATGTTCTTGGACCAAACCACGTTTTACCTACAGGCAGGGCTGCAAGATTTTCATCACCTTTAGGGGTTTACGACTTTATCAAACGTTCTTCTGTTATTTATGTAAACAAAAGAGGGTTTGACAGGGTAAAAAAATACGCAAAGGAACTTGCAACAGCGGAAGGATTAGAAGCCCATAGGCTTGGTGTTGAGGTAAGGGAAGAGGAGTGATTTTCACTCCTTTATTTCCCCTGTAAGATACATATCTATGATTTTGCAGAGGGTATGTTCAAGGGTTAGATGAACTTCCTGAATTCTGGCTGTTGATGGGTGTTTTACAATAAAAGCTTTATCAACAATCTCTTTTAGTTTTCCCCCATCTTTTCCTAAAAATCCCACAGTAAAGATACCAATCTCTTTTGCTACTTCTACAGCCTTTATAACATTTTCAGAGTTTCCGCTTGTTGATATACCAATAAGAATATCCCCTTTTTGTCCTAATGCTTCCACCTGCCTTGAGAAAATTCTGTCAAATCCATAGTCATTTCCAATTGCAGTTAATGCCGATGTATCTGTTGTAAGTGCAACTGCAGGATAACCTTTCCTTTCTTTTTCAAATCTTCCTACAATTTCAGCGGCAAAATGTTGACTGTCAGCAGCTGAGCCTCCATTACCGCATATAAGAATTTTATAACCGGCCTTTAATCTTTTTCCCATTAAAATCCCAAGATTTACAATATCCTCTGCATACTCTTCAACAAACTCCCTTTTAAGGGAAGCACTTTCATCAAAAATATCAAAAACAAGGTCTACCATAATTCCCTCCAGATTACTATTTTGTATTTAATTATCGGGCATATGCCCTTGCAAAAACAGATTTTATTTAAAGATTTGTTGATATAAAATATCAGTTTAAAATCAGGAGTATGAGGATAAGATGGAATTTGATATAACAAAACTGATATTTATGATACCGGCTCTTTTACTTGCTGTGATTGTTCATGAACTTGGGCATGGTATTGTTGCCTATAGACTGGGGGATCCAACGCCAAAACTTGCAGGAAGGCTTACATTTAATCCTATACCACATATTGACCCTTTTGGATCAATTTTACTTCCAGCTATACTTATCATTTTTAACTCCCCTGTTCTTTTTGGATGGGCAAAACCTGTTCCTATAAATCCCCTGAATTTTAAAAAGCTTGGTTATAAAAAGGGTTTTGCGATAACTGCCCTCTCTGGGCCATCTATGAATTTCCTATTTGCCTTTATATTTGGATTTTTATTTCAGCTGTTTTCCAGTGAAGGATTTTTATCTACAGTTGCCTCTATAACAGGGACAGGCTTCATAAAATCTGTTATTATGCCCCTTTTGATATTTTTCCAGTACTCTGTCAGTATAAATATTATCCTGGGGCTTTTTAATCTTTTACCTGTTCCCCCATTAGACGGCTGGAGGGTGATAACAAGTTTTCTTCCCTATCATATGGAGCAAAAACTCCAGCCTGTAGAACAGTACGGGATGATTATTCTTATTGTTCTTCTTCTTATAGGGGTTCTTAACTATATTATTATTCCTCCGTATCTGTTCCTTACAAAGATACTTTTAGGTATGTGATTTGTTGATGTAAATTATCATTGATTTTTGTAGGTAGTATTATAGTATTTAAAAGAAATTATTTGGGCTAATTGAGATTGAATATTAATTTAAAAAGGTAGGAAGATGAAACTGACAGAAATAGAAGATGGAAAAATATGCAGAATAAAAGAACTAAAAGTTAATGCCCAGCTAAAGAAAAAACTTCTTGAGCTTGGTTTGTTCCCAGGTCAGGTTATATCTGTTTTGCAGAAGGCACCTTTTGGGGGACCTGTAAAAATAAAGGTAAGGGACTACTGCCTTGCACTTAGACCCTCAGAAGCAGAAAAAATAGAGGTTGAGGGGTGTGATGAATAAAGTTATCACAGTTGCCGTTGCAGGAAATCCAAACACAGGAAAAACAACCCTTATAAATGCAATTGCAGGGACAAACCTTCATGTAGGAAACTGGCCGGGGGTAACAGTAGAGAAAAAAGAAGCAACGGTGGAATTTAATGGATATACCATACATTTTGTTGATCTTCCAGGAACCTACAGCCTCACAAATGATACTGCAGAGGAAAAAATAGCAGTTGAATTTCTTATAAAAGAGAAGCCTGATGTTGTTTTAAATGTAGTTGACAGTACAAATTTAGAAAGAAACCTCTACCTTACTATTCAGCTAATAGAGCTTGGCAGACCTATTGTTATGGCTCTAAACATGTGGGATGATGCCAAGAAGAAAGGTATCCAGATAGATGTTAAAAAACTTGAAAAACTTCTGTGCTTAAAGGCTATTCCCACTGTAGCAGCAAAAGGGGAAGGGATAAAGGAGATACTTACAGCAATAATTGAGGTATATCAGAAAAAGGAAAAACCAAAATGTGTTTTACATTTTGAAGATATATTTGAGGAAAAGCTAAAGGAGCTTGAAAAAACAATAAAAACCTACCAGCCGGTTTTACTTGATGTTTATCCAAAGAGGTTTCTTTTGCTTTCTTTAATAGAAGGAAATCTTCATTTTATAGATGTTCCTGTCAGTGAGAAAGTTTTAAGGGAAGCTGAGAAAATAAGGAAAGAACTTGAGAAACTGTACCACAAAGATATATCAACATTTATAGTTGAAGAAAGGTATTCTATAATCCTCAGTATATATGAGCAGTGTGTTAAGGAAAGTATCCACGAAAGGGTAGATACAACACTACTTCTTGATAGGATTTTTCTCCATAAAATATTTGGTTTTCCTATTTTTCTTTTCCTTGCATGGCTTGTTTTTGAGTTTACATTTGAGGTTTCATCGCCTTTTGTTGACTGGTTTGATTCAACATTAAGTGAGTATATAGCCCCGTGGGTGTATTCTTTTCTTACAGGTATAGGGGCATCAAAATGGCTAACCTCCCTTGTAACTGAAGGTATCATCGGTGGTGTAGGATTTGTTTTAGTTTTTGTTCCTGTGCTGTTTTTCTTATACAGTTTTATGGCTTTTCTGGAAGGAAGCGGTTATATGGCAAGGGCTGCTTTCATAATGGATAGATTTATGTCTTTTTTAGGTTTAAGCGGAAAATCTTTTATTCCCCTCATTCTTGGTTTTGGGTGTAATGTTCCTGCTGTCTATGCAACAAGAACATTAGAAAACCCTAAAGAAAAAATACTGACTGTCTTGATGATTCCTTTTATGTCCTGTGGGGCAAGGCTTACAGTTTATGCCTTTTTTGTGACTATATTTTTTGTAGAGCATAAAACAACTGTAATCTTATCCCTGTACGGCTTAGGGGTTTTAGTTGCTATTTTAGTTGCTTTTGTACTTCAAAAAACTGTGTTTAAAGGGGAGTCTTATCCATTTATACTTGAGCTTCCACCTTACAGACTTCCTACCTTAAAATACATCTTTACAAGTGCTTGGCTGAAAACAAAATCATTTCTTTATGAGGCTGGAACATTTATTCTTGCCACTTCCATAATCATATGGTTTTTACTCCACTTTCCTATTGGGGTAAAAAAGCCAGAGGAAAGCCTTTTTGGTAAGATCAGTCAGACAGTAGCACCGATTTTTCAACCCCTTGGATTTGGAAACTGGGAAGCTGCAGGGGCTTTGATTTCTGGATTTGTTGCCAAGGAAGTTGTTATATCAACTATGGGGAATATATATTCAGGGGAAATCATAGAAGAAAAACCCCAGCCTAAACCTTTTAAAGAAGGGCTAATAGAGATAGGTGTAGGTTTCTGGGAGGCTGTAAAGGATGCAGGTAAATCTGTTTTAAAAATATTCGGAATTAATACCGCTGAAGAAGAAGGAGAAGAGGAGGAAGATACAGGGCTTATCCATTCTGTTAGACAGGCTTTTACACCATTAACAGCCTTTTCTTTCCTTGTGTTTTTGCTTTTATACACCCCTTGTATGGCAACAGTTTTTGCAATAAAGCAGGAACTTAACAGCTGGAAATGGACAGGGATGTCTGTACTTATAAGTTTTACTTCTGCCTGGATAGTATCTTTTATTGTTTATCATATTGGGAAGCTTATATTTTATGGATAAAACAAAAACCGGGGATATAAATGGGGAATCTTTCAATCCTTGTTGTAGATGATGAGAAAAACATTACTGATCTGCTGAGGGATATTTTAGAAGATGAGGGGTTTTATGTAGATACAGCATTTTCTATGTCCCAGGCAAAGGAAAAGATAAAGGACAGGGATTTTGATGTTATATTTCTTGATGTCTGGCTTCCAGATGGGGAAGGGCTGGATCTTATTCCTGTAATAAAACAGCAAAACCCTTTATCTAAAATCATAATGATATCCGGTCATGCAAATATACCAATAGCTGTAAAGGCATTAAAAGAAGGGGCTTTTGATTTTTTAGAAAAACCTGTTTCTACAGATTCAATCCTTGCAGTTATACAAAAAGCAGAGGAGGAATTTCAGAAAGAGATTCAGCTTCAGTTTTTCAAAGAAAAAGATCAGTCAAATATAGAGATAATAGGGGAAAGTGAGGCTGTTCAGAGGCTAAAAAAACAGATTGAAAAGGTTGCAAGGACAAACGCATGGGTAATGATTTTAGGTGAAAATGGAACTGGGAAAGAACTTGTAGCAAAATCAATTCACTATCTAAGTGATAGAAGGGATAAACCCTTTGTTGATATAAACTGTGCAGCTATTCCAGATGATCTTTTAGAGGCGGAACTGTTTGGATATGAAAAGGGGGCTTTTTCAGGGGCTGTAAATAGAAAACCCGGGAAACTTGAAGTGGCAAACGGCGGAACTTTATTCCTTGATGAAGTAGCAGATATGAGTTTATCTTCCCAGGCAAAGCTTTTAAGGGTATTGGAGGAACAGGAGTTTTCCAGACTCGGCAGTAATCAAAAGATTAAAGTTGATTTAAGGGTAATATCAGCCACAAATAAAAATCTAGAAAAGGAGATAGAGGAAGGACGTTTCAGACAGGACCTGTATTTTAGACTTGCTGTTGTTCAGATTTATGTCCCGCCGTTAAGGGAAAGGGGTAAGGATATAATTCTCCTTGCAGAACACTTCCTTGAAAAGACCTGTTTAGAAAACAAACTTGAAAAACCTGTTTTAACAGAAGATGTGAAAAATGTACTTTTAAAATATTCGTGGCCTGGGAATATAAGGGAATTAAAAAATCTTATGGAAAGGCTGTGTATATTTGCAAGTGAAGGAAAGATAACCCTTGAAGATCTTCCCCCTTACATACTGAAAAACAGGCCTGTTAAATCTAAAAAAGAAGTTGTAATAAAGCCTTTAAAGCAGGTTAAGGAAGAAGCAGAAAAGGAGGTTATAAAGAAAGCTTTAGAGGTGTATGGTAAAAATCTTAAGGAAATTGCAAAGGTTCTGGATATTGACTTATCATCTTTATACAGAAAAATAAAACAGTACAACCTGGAGGATTAAAATGCCTTACGTTAATGTAAAAGTTGCAGGAACATTGACAAAAGAACAGAAGAAAAAAATCGTAGAGGGTATTACAAAGGTTCTGCAGGAAGTTGCAAATAAACCTCCAGAAGCAACGTATATTGTTATTGAAGAAGTAGACAGGGATAACTGGGGAAAAGGTGGTAAGCTCCTTTCAGACAAATGATATAATACTTCTTATGTCTTACAGAGAAAAACTGGAAGAGCTTAGGAATAAGATTGACCATATAGATGAGGAAATTTTAAAGCTTTTAAATGAAAGGGCAAAATTAGCAAAAGAAGTTGGTCATATCAAAAAAGAATACAATCTTCCTGTTTATGTCCCAAGTAGAGAAAAGGCTATTTTTGAGAGATTAAAAAAGCTCAATAAAGAGTTTGGGGAAGAGTTCCCTACAGATGCTGTAGTTCCTGTTTTCAGGGAGATCATATCCGCCTGCCGTTCTACAGAGGAGAGTTTAAAGGTTGCATATCTTGGACCGAGGGCAACTTTCACCCATCAAGCGAGTATAAAGCAGTTTGGACAGGCTGTAGAGCATATCCCTGTCCAGACAATTAAAGATGTTTTTGAGGAGATTGTAAGGAATAAGGCAAATTTTGGGGTTGTTCCTGTTGAAAATACAATAGAGGGAATTG
The DNA here is from genome assembly GCA_964536105.1 of uncultured Aquificales bacterium. Classification (GTDB taxonomy): domain Bacteria; phylum Aquificota; class Aquificia; order Aquificales; family Hydrogenothermaceae; genus JAADDV01. The sequence goes on from CAZHWB010000103.1 coordinate 10,040, forward strand.
TTAATTACACACTGGATCTTCTTGTTGACTATCCTTTAAAAATAACAGGGGAGATTATTTTAGAAATATCACTGCATATAATGAGTGTAAACCCAAATCTAAATGAGATTGTAAGGGTGTATTCCCACAGGCATGCACTGGCAGAATGTAGAGATTGGCTTCAAAAAAATCTCCCTGATGCACAGCTTATAGAGGTTGAAAGTACAGCAAAGGCAGCTGAGCTGGCAAAGGATGATTACGAGGCTGCAGCTATAGCAAGTGAAGCAGCTGCAGATATATACGGGCTCCATATTATAGAAAAGAAGATTGATAAACATCTTCACAACTACACAAGATTCCTTGTAATAGGAAAGGATATACCTCCACCTTCAGGGAAAGACAAAACAACATTTATATTTTCGTTAAAAAATGAAGTTGGGGCTTTATATAAAACATTACAGCCCCTTTACAGGCATGGGATTAATATGACAAAAATAGAGTCAAGGCCTTCAAAAAAAGAGGCGTGGGATTATATATTCTTTACAGATATAGAAGGGCATATATATGATGAGAAAATAAAAAAAGCCCTTGAAGAATTAAAAACTTCCTCTCCATTTTTTAAAATACTGGGTTCATACCCAAAGGCACAGGAGTAAAAAACTGCAAATATTGAAACAGTGCGTTTGTTTATTTATAATTAATTAATAACCATTACATAAAGCAAAAATAAAAAAATATTAAAACCAAAAGAAGAATACGGAGGGGGAAATGAAAAAGCTTTTTATATATTTTTTTGCTGTTTTTTTTCTTGTTTTTTATCCATCTTTTTCAGGGGAAAGGATATTCTCTTTTGATATAAATGTTTTAAAAAATCAAAACCAGATATCAACTAAATCTTTATCCCCATTAAGCCTGATACTTCCAGATGGAAACAGGATACATCTTGAAAAAACAGGGATAGAACTAAGAAAAAATGGTTTTACGTGGTTTGGGAAAGTAAAGGGTTATGAGGATAGCCTTGTTGTAATTACAGTGGAAAAAAATACCGCCTATGGAAGGGTTGAGTTTGAAAGTCAGGTATTTGAGATAGAGCCGGTTGATGTTGAAAAAGGCATATACAGAATAAGGGATTTTAAGGGAAAAAGACAACTGCCGTTTGGTGGTGATTATCTTTTTTTTGAAGACTATTCCCAGCCGTTAAAGGTTATATCTCCTAAAGCATCTGGAAGTTATGAAGATGGAAGTAGAATAGATATTCTTATTCTTTACACAAACAAATTTAAAATGAGATATTCCCCTGCAGATGTAAAAATAAGAAATCTTGTTGATATAGGAAATGCAGCTTTAAGAAGAAGCGGTATCAATACAACCCTGAATATAGTAGGTATATTAAATTGGGATACCTCTAATATAAATGAGAATGTTGATATTTTTACTGCAATAAGAAATATTGCCCAATCTACAGATATAGCAAATCTCAGAAATCAGTATAAAGCAGATATGGTTTCCCTTTTTAGATTATATGAAGGTGGGAATATATGCGGTGTCGGTTATACCCTTGGTACAGGTTATCCTTTAGGAAGCTACCAGACGGTATTATCCCAGCTTGATTATCTTATAAGGATATATAAAGGCTCAGCTTTTAATATAGTAAATGTTGGAAGTTCCGGTATATATTACTGTTCAGATTACACGTTTATCCACGAAGTAGGGCATAATCTTGGCTGTCAGCATGATAGGGACCACTCATCTGGAGGAGGAGCTTTTAGCTATTCATACGGGTATGATATACCGGGTGTGTTTGCTACGATAATGAGTTATGACCAGCCGGAGATAGGTTATTTTTCAAATCCGGATATAGAGTATCAGGGGTATCCTATAGGTGTTCCTGAAGGGGAACCAGATGCAGCAGATAATGCAAGAACAATAAATGAGACAAGAATTTTAGTAGCAAATTACTTTAATCTATCCCAGTCCACCTCACCAGATATAAGTGTATATCCACAGAACCTTGATTTTGGAAGTGTAACTGTTGGCAGGACAGTTTCCAGCAACATATCAGTATCAAATACTGGAGATCAATCCCTGGAAATATACTCTGTAACCCTTTCAGGGGATCAATCTTTTTCTATTTCAGAAAACTGTACAGGTAGATCCTTAAATAAAGGTGATACATGTAATATTTTTGTTTCTTTTTCTCCAAAAACAGAAGGGCAAAAAGACGCAACTATTACAATAACATCAAATGCAGTTAATAAGTCTTCATTATCAATTCCTGTAGCAGGTGAAGGAACATTACCCCAGCCTCCAACTATAGTTGTAAGTAGAAAAACTGTAGATTTTGGAACAGTAGAAAACAAAACAGAAAAGAAAACAACCATCTATATAGAAAATATCTCCCCTGACAATCCCCTTAATTTAACTTTTCAGATCCCACCATCTGATGAATTTACTGTAGTAAATAACTGCGGAAAAACTGTTGGAACCTTATCTAAGTGCAGCGTTGATATTATATTTACCCCGTTATCTCCAGGAAACAAGCAGTACTCCTTTTTTATAAATTCAAATGACCCTGATAATCCAAAATTAGAAATAACCGTTTTAGGTAACGTACTACCTTCCCCTGGAAATTTAACATTTGATCCTTTTTATATGGATTTTGGGGATGTTTATGTAGGAGAAAGCAAAGAAATTTTCCTTACCTTAAAGAATGAAGGTGATTTAGGGATTGATATAAGCAGTATAAATGTTAATAATTCAAATTTCTCCATAGATGGAAACTGTAGCTATATTGAAGGAGGAAAAAGCTGTCAGGTAAAAGTTATTTTCAAACCTAAAACAACAGGGGAAATCCAGGGGATCTTGTATATATTTACCCCAAGAAGGACGTATTATATACGGCTGAAGGGAAATGCACTGGAGAAACCTAAACCTAAAATAAAGGTTTATTCTGAACAGATACATTTTGAAGACACCTTTATAGGAAAATCAACCCAGAAAACTATTTATATAGAAAATATAGGAAATGCTGATCTGGAAGTTTCCTTTTCCACAACAAATAAGGCATTTTCCGTTGATGCTGACTGCTCAGTTTTAAAGCCTGGAAGTAGATGTCGTGTAAATTTAGTATTCAGACCACCATCTGGAGGCATATATGCCGGAAAACTCATAATAAGCTCAAATGATCCTGAATCACCCCAGTATTACGTCTTTTTAAATGGGAAAGGGGTAGTGCCTAAAAAACCTGTTGTATTTATAAATGTAGAAAACCTGTCATTTGACACCTTATTTAAAGGGGATACTGTAGAAAAGATAATCCATGTTGAAAATAGAGGAAATGCCGAACTTACCTTAAAAATTCTTTCAACAGATGAAAATATAACTTTTGATAATGTCTGTAAAGTCCTGCTGCCTGGGGAAACATGTGATATAAAAGTCATCCTTTCCGGTAAAAAATTAGGTTCATACAGCTCTGTGGTTATTTTAGAAACCAATGATACACAGAAACCAAAAATAGAAATTCCTGTTTCATATACAGTAAAAGAACCACCTAAACCGGTGATTGAAAAGCTTCCTGATGAGATTTCCTTCATAAGAACCTTTATAAATGAGAAAAGGGAGAGGATATTCCCCATTAAGAATATTGGTAATGCCCCATTAAAAATTAAAGATGTGTATGTAAAGGATAAAACAAACTTTTCAGCCAGATTAAAATGTACAGATATTTTACCTGGAAATGTATGTAATCTGGCTGTGACCTTTTCCCCAAAAAAGGAAGGTATTATTGAAAGTAAACTGGTTTTAGAAACAAATATAGGAACATTTTATATAAATCTTAAGGGAATTGGAGAAGAAAAAAAGTCCAGGATATTTGTGGATAAGGAAAATGTAGATTTTGGAGAAGTATATATTGGCAGTAAGGTTGTAAAGAAAATTACAGTGGAAAATAAAGGTAATGCCACCCTCTATATAGAGGATATCCTTTATGAAGGGAGCAACGTTTTCTGGTATAAATCAAACTGCAACTCATTAGATCCAGGGGAAAAGTGCTACATAGATATTGTTTTCTCACCTAAAAAAGAAGGGGATTTTTCAGGCCAAATAACGGTAAAAACAGGTAGCGTAGAAACACCGGAAGTTATTGTGTACTTAAAGGGAACAGGGATAAAAGAACCTCAGCCTGATATAAGGGTTCAGCCTGATAAACTGGTTTTTGAGCCTATAAATGTAGGAAAATCAGAAGAAAAAGTGCTGATAATAAAAAATATAGGAAACAAAGAGCTCCACATTAACAGAATATCCATAAACAGCAGTCAGTTTATAGTAACGGAAAACTGCAGTATTCTAAAACCAGGTGCAACCTGTTCTGTAAGTGTAGTATTTTCTCCCCAGAGAACTGGGAAGTTTTCAGCTGTTTTAAAAATATTATCAGATGATCCAGATACTTCAGAACTTGATATATATGTTGAAGGAACAGCTTTAGAGAAAAAGGAACCTATAGCGGATGTATCGCCTTTAAGTGTAGACTTTGGACAGGTTCTAACAAAGGAGAAAAAAACAGAAACAGTAAATATAAAAAATACAGGAAAAGCAGTTCTACAGATAAATTCTATAAATATCTCCGATACAAATAACTTTTATACAGAGAATAAATGTTTTTCTATAAATCCTGGGGAGACCTGCAGTTTAAAAATTTCCTTCTCTCCACAAAAAGAAGGGGATTTTAAAGCAGTAATGGTTTTAAATACGAACTCTTCAGCAAAAAGTAAAATACAGGTTAGTTTGAAGGGTAGAGGGATATATCTGTCTGAAACTGAAGCAGATATTGATAATGACGGCGTCTTAACAGAAAAAGATCTTGAGATGGCAGTTGAAAAGATCATAACGGAAGATAAAGGAGTAGACGTTAATAAAGATAATAAAGCAGACATATCAGATATTATCCTCCTGCTTAGAAAATTAAGGGGTAAGTAGTATGGGAAAATACATATTTTTGCTTATAATACCTTTCTTTTTATATGCATGTGGAGGGGGTGGAGGTGAGGAAAAAAATAACAGTCAGACAAATAACACCCCATCTTTAAAGGAACATACAATAAGCGCCAGGAATATAAAGGAATGTGTTGGTTTTGAGATAACCCTAAATCTAACTGAAGGTAGCAACTACAGTATTGAAAAATCTCCATCTATAAAAAGCTGGAATTTAAAATATTCTTTAAAGGAAAATAAAGTAAAAATTATCGCCTTTAACCCTGACCTTAAACCTATCGGAAAAAATGAAAGTGTTCCCCTTATAAAAATTAAAATACCTAATGGGATACAGATAACCTCCATAACATACAAAGTGGTTGATGATTTTGGAAATCCTATTAAAAAGGCAGATATATCTGTAAGTCAGTAGTTTCCATCTTAACACTACAAATCTTTCACCTTTCAAAGGTATAATTTTGTAGTTATTAACTACCGGAGGATTTTATGAAAAAGGATAAAGTTATAATCCTTGGAAGTGGTCCAAATAGAATTGGTCAGGGGATAGAGTTTGATTATGCATGTGTCCATTGTGTATGGGCTTTAAGGGAAGAAGGGTATGAGGCAATAATGGTTAACTGCAATCCTGAAACAGTATCAACAGACTACGATACATCAGACAAGCTTTTTTTTGAACCTATAGTGTATGAAGATGTTGTAAATATCATAGAAAGCGAAAAACCTAAAGGTGTTGTTGTCCAGTTTGGGGGACAGACCCCCCTAAAGCTGGCAGTTCCCCTTCAAAATGCAGATATAAATATACTTGGAACATCCCCAGAAAGTATAGATATAGCTGAGGACAGGGAAAGGTTTAGGGATCTGATAATAACTTTAGGTTTAAAACAGCCGGAAAGTGGAATAGCAAAATCAAAACAGGAAGCCATAACAATAGCAGAAAAGATAGGATACCCTATTTTGGTTAGACCCTCTTACGTTCTTGGTGGAAGGGCTATGAAGCTTGTTTATGATACAGCTGAGCTTTTAGAGTATATAGAAGAGGCTGTTTATGTTACAGAGGACAAACCCCTCCTTATAGACAAATTTTTAGATGAAGCTATTGAACTTGATGTTGATGCTGTTAGTGATGGGGAAGATGTTCTTGTTGGTGCTGTTATGGAGCATATTGAGGAAGCCGGCATCCACTCAGGGGACAGTGCAACCTGTATTCCCCCATACACACTTCCGGAGGATGTTATTATCCAGGTAAAAGAGCAAACAAGAAAACTGGCTAAAGCTTTAGATGTAAAAGGTTTAATGAATGTCCAGTACGCTGTTAAAAACAACGAGATATACGTGATAGAGGTAAATCCAAGGGCATCAAGAACTGTTCCTTTTGTCAGTAAGGCTATTGGGTATCCACTTGCAAAGCTCGCCTCAAAAATCATTATAGGGAAAAAACTCAGGGAGCTTGTTCCTGAAGTTTTTGAAATAAAGGAGACCCATCCAGCTACAGATTTTAGAGGAAGGGATTTTAAAAGATACTCTATAAAGGAAGTGGTCTTCCCATGGAACAGATTTCCAGAGGTTGATCCCCTCCTTGGTCCAGAGATGAAGTCAACAGGGGAAGTTATGGGAATTGATGAAGATTTTGGTATGGCCTTTTATAAAGCCCAGGCAGGAGCTGGAAATATCCTTCCAGAAAAGGGAAATGTTTTTATCTCTGTAGCAGATAAAGATAAGCCAGCTATTGTTGATATAGCACGGGGTCTTGTAGAACTTGGTTTTAATATACTTGCAACAGAGGGAACCCATAAATTCTTAAGTAAACACGGTATCCCATCAAAAAAGGTAAATAAAATATCAGAAGAAAGGCCTAATGTTGTTGATATGATAAGAAACGGGGAAATACAGATGATTATTAATACACCTTCAGGGAAAAGGGAACGTTCTGATGCTTACTACATAAGAAGGGCAGCTGTAGAGCATAAAATCTCTTACTTTACAACAGTTAGAGCAGCTTATGCTGCCCTTCAAGCCTTAAAATCCATTAAAGAAAAATCTTTAACGGTAAAACCACTACAGGAAATGTTTTAAAGGGGGATACCCCCTTACCCTTTTATTTTCTCAAATAAATGGACAATTCCTACAGACACAGTCCCTAAAACAAACCCAACAAGAAGCTCTGATACAACAGATGGAAGAAAATGCAGGTAGTGATGCAGGACCTCTATATTATGCATATATATACCACCTGCCACCAGAAGCATGGCAAATGTTCCAATAACAGAAAGGGCTTTTATCACCCAGGGGAGCAAAATAACAAAAAACCTACCTATTTTTTCCAGAACAGGATTTCCAGTTTCTATAAGAAAAAAACCAAAATCATCCATTCTAACAATCAAGGCAACCAGTCCATAGACACCTATTGTCGCTACAATTGCTATAACTGTCGTAGCAATAACCTGAACAAAAAAAGGCTGATCCTTTACAGAAGCAAGGGCTATAATGATTATCTCTAAAGATAATATAAAGTCTGTTCTTATAGCAGATTTTACCTTTTCTTCTTCTGAAAGCTGTTTTTTCTGCTCCTTTTCCCTGTGGAATATAAATTCAATAATTTTTTCAGCCCCTTCATAGGCCAGATACACACCACCAAGCATTAAAATAGGAACTATAATCCAGGGTATAAAGTAATTTAAAACAAACACAACCGGGAGAATAATAGCTTTATTTATAAGGGAACCCTTAGTTATCTGGATAATAACAGGTATTTCCCTACTACTTACAAAACCTGATGACTGCTTTGCCGTTACGGCAATGTCATCACCTAATATAGCTGATGTTTTTTTTGCAGCCATTTTGCTGGCTACAGCCACATCATCCATAATCATAGCTATATCATCAAGTAATGCTAAAAGACCTGTTGCCATAAAATCACCTCTTTCTTTTCAGCCATTTAAATTTTTGCAAATTGCTATAATTTTCCATTATATCTAAAAAGAGGTTCTTTTATGCTCTGGAAGGATAAAAAGGTACTTATTGGTGTTTCTGGTTCCATTGCCTCTTACAAAGCCTGTGATCTAATAAGGCATTTTCAAAAGAAGGGAGGAACTGTCAGGGTCTGTGCAACACCTTCAGCCCTTGAATTTGTAGGAAAACTTACCTTTAAAGCTTTGACAGGGGAAGATGTTCTTTCTGACTGGAAAGATGGAAAAACAGGTCTTGAACATATATTCTGGGCAAGATGGCCTGATGTTTTTATTCTGGCCCCTGCTTCTGCAAACACAATAGCAAAAATAAGGGCAGGTATAGCCGACAACTTTCTAACATCTTTAGCCCTGGCATACAACAAACCTATTGTAATAGCACCGGCTATGAATACCCAGATGTATAAAAATCCTGCTACTAAAGAAAACATAGATACATTAAAAAAATGGGGACATCTTTTTGTAGAACCATCCCATGGGGAACTTGTATGCGGAGAGGAAGGAGAGGGGAAACTTGCCGAAATAGAGGATATAGAAACAGAAGCTTTAAAGGCTGTTTTACCAAAACCTTTAAAAGGTAAAAAAATACTTATCACAGCAGGGGGAACCAGAGAATTTTTTGATCCAATTAGATATATATCAAATGCATCTTCAGGTCAGATGGGTTATGCCCTTGCGAAAATGTCATACGCTTTAGGGGGAGATGTTCTTCTTATTTCAGCCCCAACCTGCTTAAGAAAACCCTACGGAGTAAAAAAAATAGATGTTGTGTCTGCACAGGATATGTATGAAGCTGTTTTAAAAAATATAGATGATGCGGATATCATTATAATGAACGCTGCTGTTGCTGATTTTAGGCCAAAATCCTACAGTAAAGAAAAACTGAAAAAATCAAAAGAAAATCCAGTTGTTGAGTTAGAGGCAAATCCTGATATATTAAAAACAGTAGGAGAAAAGAAAAAGAAAAACCAGATTTTAGTAGGATTTGCCGCTGAAAGTCAAAATCTTGTGGAAAATGCAAAAGATAAGCTTAGAAGGAAAAATTTAGATGTTATAGTTGGAAATCTTTTAGATGTATTTAGTAAAAAAACCCATAAGGGGGTTATTCTTTTTAAAGATGGAAAACAGCTGGAAATACCTCCTATGGATAAAGAGGCTTCGGCTCTGTTTATACTGGAAAATATCACAAAATATATAAGAGGTGAAAAATGGGATTAAAAGAATTTGTAATTCCTGCTGTAGATATTAAAGATGGAAAAGCTGTAAGGCTTTTCCTCGGAAAGGCTGATAATGTCACAGTTTACGGGGAAAATCCTGTAGATATGGCAAAAAAATGGGAAGAAAAAGGAGCTAAACATCTTCACATTGTTGATCTAGATGGAGCATTTGAAGGAAAACCAAAAAACTACCGTATAGTTGAGGAGATTGTAAAATCTGTATCTGTTCCGGTGGAATTTGGGGGTGGACTTAGAAGTTATCAGGCTGTAAAAACAATGATTGATATAGGTGTTGAAAGGGTTGTTATAGGAAGTCTGGCTTATCAGGATAGGGAAACTTTTGAAAAGATTGTTGCTGATTTTCCTTCCAGGGTTATTGTTGGAATAGATGCAAAGGACGGGAAAGTTGCTATAAAGGGCTGGGTTGAAAAAACAGAATACACCCCTCTGGAGTTTGCCAAAACCTTTGACAGGCTTCCAATATGGGGGTTTTTATACACAGATGTAAATAGAGACGGGGCCTTAACAGGGCCAAATATTGAAGGAACAAAGCACCTTGCAGAAAATTTAAATCATCCAGTTATAGCCTCTGGTGGTGTAAGCTCAAAGGAGGATATAGAAAAACTTTATAAGCTTAAAGATATTGGAGTTTATGGGGTAGTTGTTGGAAAAGCCCTTTATGAAGGGAAGATTAAACTTGAAGAGTTAGATTGAGTTTGAGAAAATTTAAGGATAAACAAAAGGAGGGCAAAAATGGCTGTAAGTCCATATGTAGCTGATAAAGAAAAACTGGAAAAATTCAGAAAGCTTCTATTAATGGAGAAGAAAAGGATCATTGATAGGGTTTTAGAAAAGGAAGATATAATGAAAAAACTTACAGAGGAAGGCTGGACAATACCAGAGGAGCTTGATGACTACGCAAGAATAGACTATTCAGAGATCCTCTTAGGGGAACTTGAGGATATAGAGATAGAAATTTTAAGGGAGATAGATAAAGCTTTAGAAAGAATGAAAGATGGAACTTACGGTCTTTGTGAGGTTTGTGGGGAGCCAATAGAAGAAAAGAGGCTTGAGGCTCTTCCATGGACTACACTGTGCATCCAGCATGCAGCAGAGGCTGAGAAAACAAGGGATCTAATAGACCATAGATATACAGTTTACCTCAGGGAAAGCCTTATTCCATATTATCAGCCTTTAGAGGAAGATGTAAAAGAGGAAGGAGAGGACAAATGAGTTTGTGGCAAAAAAGTTTAAAGGAACTTTCTGACCTTGTGAAGAAAAAGGAGGTTAAACCCTCCGAAATAGTTGAAAGTTTTTTAAAAAGAACTGAGGAGTTTGAGCCTAAAATAAAAAGTTATGTAACAGATCTTTCTGGGGAAGCTTTTGAAAAGGCAAAAACTGCCGATGAAGAACTAACAAAACTTGAAGACATCCCAGAATTGTACGGACTGCCTATTGCTGTAAAGGACAACATATCAACAAAAGGGGTAAGAACCACCTGTTCATCAAAAATGCTTGAAAATTATGTTCCTCCTTTTGATGCCACAGTTGTGGAAAAGCTGAAAAGTCAGGGGTACATACTAACTGGGAAAACAAATTTAGATGAATTTGCCATGGGATCTTCAACTGAAAATTCGGCATTTTTCACAACAAAAAATCCATGGGATATAGAAAGGGTTCCTGGAGGTTCTTCAGGTGGCTCAGCTGCAGCTGTTGGAGCAGGTATTGTTCCAGCTGCACTTGGTTCAGACACAGGGGGTTCTATAAGACAGCCTGCTGCTTTTTGTGGTGTTGTTGGACTCAAGCCTACATACGGCAGAGTGTCCAGATACGGGCTTGTAGCATTTGCTTCCTCCCTTGATCAGATAGGACCTATCACAAGAACTGTTGAAGATGCTGCTTTGCTTTTAAATATCATTTCTGGAAAGGATCCAAAAGACAGCACTTCAGAAGATATACCTGTTCCGGACTTTCTTTCATACATAGGGAAAGATATAAAAGGGATAAAAATAGGTCTTCCAAAAGAGTTTTTTATTGAAGAATTAGACAGCCAGATAAAAGAGGCTGTTTTAAAGGCTGCTAAGGAGCTTGAAAAAGAAGGGGCTGAAATTGTAGAGGTTTCCCTTCCAACTACAAAATACGCTATAGAGGCTTACTACATTATTGCCCCCTCTGAAGCTTCATCAAACCTTGCAAGATATGATGGTGTTAGGTATGGATATAGGGCGAAGGAATACAAAAATCTTGAAGAGATGTACTCTAAAACAAGGGATGAAGGTTTTGGAGCAGAGGTTAAAAGAAGAATAATGCTTGGGACATATGCATTATCCTCTGGATATTATGATGCTTACTACCTGAAGGCCCAAAAGGTAAGAACACTTATATACCAGGAATTTATGGATGTATTTAAAAAAGTAGATGTTTTACTTACACCTACAACCCCTGATGTTGCCTTTAAAATAGGTGAAAAGACAGATGACCCAATACAGATGTATCTTTCTGATATCTTTACAGTTTCTGTGAATATGGCATCCCTTCCAGGAATAAGTATTCCCTGTGGTTTTAAGGATAACTTACCAATTGGAATGCAGATTATAGGAAAACCATTTGATGAAGGAACAGTTCTTCAGGTAGCACATGCCTATGAAAGAATGCATGATTTTTACAGAAGATTCCCTGCTTAATAGGCAGGGATTTTTCTGTTAACAAACTGGTAACAAACATTTTCTAAAATATATCTAACAAAACAAAGCTGGATATCAGTTTGATGGAAAAAAGAAAAATATT
>CAZHWB010000104.1:0-2876 GCA_964536105.1 uncultured Aquificales bacterium
AAAATCAGGACATCCAGGAGGATAATACTTATTCGCAAATGAACAAAATTTTTGAGGCTTATTCAAAACATACTTTTTTAAAAAATAATCTACTGCATCTTTATCATGTCTTACAGCTACAGCATTTTCTACGAATGGGTCCTCAAGTTTATTATATAAAAAGGGATCCTTCGTGATTTCATGCCTTGCCATAAAAAGATTAAATGCTGCTTCGCTTTTTTTAAGCTCTCTAAAGGAGTCAATAGTTTTTTGAATGCCAAATATAACAGCTCCTATGGTAAAAGAAGACCCAATCGCACCTTTTGTAAGATACCGGATTACTGTTTTATCTTTCCCGACAAGAGAAAGTACATCCATTACTGTGCTTAAAGTGGAAAGAGAAGCATCAATATTTTTTCCCTTTGCTAAATTTGAAGCCACAGAGTTGGCGCTAATTATTGCATCATAGGCAGTTATAATATTTGAAATTTCGTCAGAATTAACAATTTCAGGCAATACAAGTGTCTCTCCCCCACTTGTCAGATCATAAAGGATCGTACTCTCTCCAGGAAAACACTGTTTTAAAAATAAGAAAAAGACAAAAAGAAGAGCTATTGTTAATAATTTAACTCTTTTTATCATTATGACTAAATTTTTATTTAAAGGAATTTTTTTTGCTTATAGCATACTCTATACACATCTGTTGATTAGCAATAAAGGAAGTCACTTTCATCTTTGCATAAGTACCCCCGTTTGTCCAAACGCAGTAAATATCACCTGGCATAACATTCCAAACTTCCCCCTGATACCCTCCTGTTGGACAACTTCTTACAGCATCCAGATCTGTCTGGGGCATTTTTACTATACCATGTGGGGCTGAGCCAAAAAATAAAATTCCCTGCATATGTGGTACTATATCTGCCCCCTGTCCTCCTTGCGCTTTATTTTCTGTATCAAAATCAAATCCCTCGCCCGCATTCAGACACACAGATTCATATGCAGGCTGTTGCTCTTCTGTAGTTTCCACCTTTTCTCCCTGCTCCGATACGGCAACGCTACCTTGATCGCTTACAGTAATCACCTTTGTACCTACAGCTTCCGGTGCCACTGCAGTTGCTACATCTTCCGGCTCTGATACTCCAAAAATAAGAGGTGCCATAAGTTTTACAAGTTTTACCTTATTATCTCTCAGTTCAAAACTTGCGCATGAGTAAGAACTATCTTTAAGAATCCTGCCTGTTTTGGTGCTGGTTACCTGTCTATTGTATCTAAAGCAAAGATCATAATATTTTCCTCTTTTAGTAATTCTGGAAATTGAGGTATATATCTTTATGTTATCGAAATATCTGAAGTCTTTTTCTAAAGCATCCTCAAGAACAGATATGTCACCCTGAAAGTCGTCAGACACATATTTCATAAAACCAGACAGATCCTCTTTCATATATGCCTGAAGCATCTTTTCAAATGTTTCTCTCACAACCTCTTTTGCTACTTCTGGACGCATATGAATCCTAAAGTCATATTCATGTGGATCACTTTTTCTCCCCGTAGTATCTATGGCATAGATCTGAAAGTGATAGTCTCTTCCTATCTGAGGGGTAAATTTATACATAAAACTGCCTTCTTTTACCTTTACGCTCACCCAAGTTTTTCCCCCATCAAAACTGATTTTTACTTTTGCTATCTTGCCCTTTCTAACCCTTGCTTTTCCTTTTATGTAAAGGACGCCATGTCTTAAATTAGACGGTGTTATAGTAACCTCATCATCTATATCTCTTGCATCTATATCCCCTAAATAAAGCTTGGTTATCTCTGGAACATTTTTTTGTCTTCCAAACCGCCACCATTGAGCTTTTGAATCAGTAAAAACTAATAAGATCACTGTTAACAGGAAACAAAGAAAGAACAATATAGTTCTCTTCATCTTTTAACCCTCCCTTTATATTCCCCAATCAAGACCTATTTTTAAAAGCGTTTCTTTATAGTTTTGCGTTCCTTGAGAGTAATTGTAATCATTAACTCTTAAATCCATAGTCAAACGAGGACTTTTAAATTCTCTCGCTATCTTTCCTAATAAACCTTCTAAAAGATAAACAACCCTGAAATTATATCTGGTAGCTTCGCTGTCAATTCCATGAAGGACGCTCATTTCACTTCTATTAACACTAAGCTCTCCTTGTACATATCTTCCTGCATAAAAGCTTATTCCGCCAGCATAAGTGAGACTTACTGTCTCCTGCCTTATATCTGTATCATCATATGAAAGCCTCAGATATGGCTTTAAGTAAAAAGATCCTGCTCTAACCCTTTTACTAATGGATAGATTAAAACCATATCTTCTTAAATCATCAGCAGAATAGTTATTTTCAAATACATAGTGGAATCCACTATGAATTCTAAACCCTTTTATAGTATCTGAACCGGACAATCTTAACCAATGAGTTTTGTAACCACGGCCATTACTTAGATCGTTATTTCTTAACTTATAAGAAATCCTCAGCCTAAGTCTCCTTCTGTTAAACAGGCGCCTCAGTTTAATCCCTATGGAACCAGTATTAACTCTTGTAGTCCTTCCCAAATCTCCTTCTAAGTTATCTCTGTAGTAGTCTTGTCTAATGAATACGGAAAACTTACGAGTAAACCAATAAGTAAATTCATTAGATGTTCTTATCCTGTCCGGAGTATAAGAACCACCTAAGGAAAGAAAATCAGGATCTGTGTATTCAAATTCTCCTTTCCATTCCAGATTATATGTTAGATCTTTATTAACTGAAAGTTTACTGGCAAATGCGGTTTCTACAGAGTCTCTGTTTTGACCAATATATCTTCTATACCCAGAATAAGCAAATTCTCCTGATATATCAAACCCCTTGATCAGGCTATTCCAGTCAATACTT
>CAZHWB010000105.1:0-4979 GCA_964536105.1 uncultured Aquificales bacterium
GCATAACTGGAAATTCCGGAAAGTGGCCGTTGAAAAACTCTTCATTAACGGTAACATTTTTTATAGCAACAAGTCTTGGTTTTTCCCCCTCTAGATCAATTTCCACAATCCTGTCTATAAGGAGCATCGGATATCTATGGGGAAGTACTTTTTTTATTTCCAAAACATCGTGATACTGCTTTTTCATAACGAACCCTCCTTTTTTGTAGATATTATATGTAAACATCAAGTAAAACAAAAATAAAGTAAAGGATACTGACATACCCGTTGATAGTAAAGAAGGCAACATTTATTTTTGAAAGATCATTTTCCTTTATAAGGGAGTGCTCATAAACAAGAAAAGCTGAAAGGATAATAACACCTATGAAATATATAATTCCCATATTTGCCAGATATCCTGTTAGTATAAGAAAAATAAATGTTAGAAGGTGGAAAAATCTGGCAAAAAGAATAGCTTTTCTTACCCCAAACTTTGCAGGGATAGAGTGTAGCCCCACCTTTCTGTCGAATTCTATATCCTGAAGGGCATAAAAAATATCAAATCCAGATACCCAAAAAGCCATAGCGAGACCTAAAGTTACCATTGATATTTCAACCTTTCCCTCAAGGGCGATGGAAACGGCTATTGGGATAATAAAATAAACAGCTCCAAGTATTAAATGGACAAAATTTGTAAATCTTTTACCAAGAGGGTAAAAAACCAGAAGGGCTAAAGCTACAGGTGAAAGATAAAAGGCAAGTTTGTTTAATTTGTAAGCTGAAAAAATCAGGATACCAGATGATACTAAAGCAAGAGCTAATATTTCTGCAGGTTTTACAAGACCAGACACAGAAGCCCAGTTTTTTGAACGGGGATTTAACCTGTCAAATGGAAGATCAAAGAATCTGTTAAAAGCCATCCCTGCAGTTCTTCCTGCTACAACAGCTACCAGTATCCAGAATATCTTTTCTAAAGGAGGAACTCCTTTTTCAAGGATAAAAATAGAGGCAAATACAAACGGTAAAGCAAAAATAGTATGTTCAAATTTTACAAGTTCGGCATAAGCTTTTATTTTACCCAGCATCTTTACAGCTCCAGTTTTTGTAAAAGTTCCTTTAAAGAATGGAATACAAAATCAGGCTTTATTTCCTCTGTTATATCATCCTCAGAGTACTTTCCTGTTGTCATAAATATACCTGTTAAACCTATAGACTGGTATCCGGCTACATCAACAAAAAGATCATCACTTACTATAGCTATTTCATCTGGCGTAAGTCCTAGCTCCTTAAAGGCGGTGCTGTTGTAAACATCGCTCATTTTTCCAAAATGCTTAAAATTTTCATTGCAGGAACAAGTATAACTCAGCATCTTTGCCACAGAACCAACTCCAGGAAAAAGCTTCCCGTCGCTGTCCTGAGATATTATATTCCCATTGAGGGCGTACAGTTTTGCCTTTTCTCTTTTTAAAGCTGTTGTTGCTGTTTTCAGTTTTTCAAAATTTAGTTTTTTATCAAGACCTACAAGAACCCCATCTACAAACTCATCTTCTTTTACAGAAAAACCTTTTTCTTTCAGAAAATTTTTTAGATTTTCAGAGCCTATTACAAAAAGTGTTTTAATTCCTTCCTGTGATAAGTATACAGGGGCAATAGATAGCGGAGATAGAATATCCTTTTCATTTACAGGAAAACCCTTTTCAGATAGTTTTTTTGCCAGTTCCTCTGGGGAATAACGGGAATTGCTTGTAGCTATTTTAAAAGGGATATTCTTTTCTTTTAGTGTTGATAAAAATTCTATGCTTCCTTCAAGGGGATTAAAGGCTCCATCAACTAAAACACCATCTAAATCTATTAAAAAACCTTTAATTTTCATAGGGCCTCCTTTTATTTTTTTAACATTTTATATTAAAGACCCATTCACTTCTATTTCACATCTTAATTATTACCTTATCAGTAAAACAAAAAAGGAGGTAAAGACATTGAAAGAAAATCGGATTAGGGTTTTTTCTTTAATGTTTCTAATGTTATTTGTGTCTGTTCATTTATCCTTTGCTTCTATCCTTAAGCAGATAGAAAAGGAAAGGATTAAACTTGTTGAGCAAACCCTTCCTGGAGTTGTGACTATCTTTACAGTAAGGGAAATAAAGGTAAAAAATCCCTTCGCAGGAACACCATTTAATGAATTTTTTGGATTTCCCAATAAAGATTTTGAGTACAGGCAGGAAGGATTAGGCTCAGGTTTCATAGTAAAAATTGATAAAGATAAGAAAAAGGTTTACCTTCTCACCAACAACCACGTTGTTGAAAATGCAACTGTTATAAAAGTTAAATTTAAAAATGGAACAGTCTTAAAAGGTGAGGTCATAGGTAAGGACAAACTCAGCGATGTGGCTATTGTTGCTGTTCCTTTTAAGGAAGGAATTGAAAAGTACGCCCAGAAGCACAAGCTTAAACTTGGAGATTCAGATAAGCTTAAAGTTGGTCAATCTGTGATAGCAATAGGTAGTCCCCTTGGGTTGACTGAAACAGTAACGATGGGAATTGTGTCTGCACTGGATAGGGAAATAGAAGGACACCCTGGAGAAGGTTTTATTCAAACAGATGCAGCAATAAATCCAGGAAACTCTGGCGGTCCTCTTATAAATGTTGATGGAGAGGTTATAGGAATAAATACGGCCATCATTATGGGGGCACAGGGATTAGGATTTGCTGTTCCTATAAACCAGGCAAAATGGGTTATGGAACAGATACTAAAATACGGAAAGGTTAAGAGAAGCAAAATAGGTGTTTATATTCAGCCTTTAACCCCTGAGCTGGCTAAACATTTTGGGGTAAAAAAAGGAGTTCTTGTTTCACAGGTTCAAAAGGACGGTCCTGCAGCTAAAGCAGGTATAAAACCTGGGGATATTATTATTGCTGTAAATGGAAAAGAGGTTGAAGATATAAATGACCTTCAAAAGCTTATAATGAGAAATCCTCCTGGAACAAAAATAACAGTAACTGTAATAAGAAACGGTAAGAAAAAAGATATAGAAGTAATTACAACATCCTGGGAAGAGGAAGAAGATGTAACAGGAAATATGCAGGAACTGGAAGCTAAATATGGACTTATTGTTAAAGATATAACTCCGGAGCTTGTTGAAAGATACAAAATACCTAAAGTTCCTTACGGTGTTCTTGTCTATGGAGTTAAGTATGGTTCCCCTGCAGATCAGGCAGGTTTAAGAAGTGGTGATATAATCCTTACGGTAAATAAAAAGCCTGTAAAAAGTTCTGAAGATTTCTGGAAGATTATAAAAAAGGCAGAGAAAAAAGGAGCAGATAGCGTTCTTCTTTACGTCCAGAGGGGATACTCAAGGATTTATACAATTATGCCTGTTGTAAAAGAGAAAAAATAATTTGTTAGCCCCTGTCTTTTGGACAGGGGTTTTTTTATGTAAACTGTAATAAACACCTGTGGAAAATGGAAATGATAGCCCTTTATGGTGGAAGCTTTGATCCTGTTCATATAGGTCATTTAAGAATAGCTGAGGATATAAGGGAAACTTATGGATTAAAAAAAATTATCTTTATTCCAGCTTATCATTCCCCTTTAAAACCTGGTTCAAGGGCATCGGCAGAAGACCGCCTTAATATGCTTAATATCTCTATAAAAACAAACCCGTATTTTTTTATAGATGATATAGAAATAAAAAGAAAAGGGAAGTCCTATACTATAGATACAATCCTTCTTTATAGAAAAAAACTTTCCCATATTCCTGTCTTTATTGTTGGAACTGATGCCTTTTTATCTTTGCACAGATGGAAAGATCCCCAAGGACTTTTAAAAAATACAAACTTTATTGTAGCTGGAAGAGACAAAACATCTTTTTATGAAGTTCTGGAGTATGTTAGGGAATATTTTCCCTTTGCGGTTGTTCATACTGATACAAAGATACCTCCAGATGAGGCTTCCCATATTTTCTATTTTGATATGAGGAGAATAGATATCTCTTCCACAGAGATAAGAAATAGGATAAAGGAAAAAAAATCAATCAGATATCTTGTATTACCTGAGGTAGAAGAGTATATTTTTTATAAAAAACTTTACAGAGGTTAGAAAATGGGTCTTGGATTTGAGACTGAAATGAAAGAGGGGGTTAAAACAGAAATTCCGGCGAAGGTTATTGTTTATAACGATGAATGGCATACCTTTGATGAAGTTATATATCAAATAATGAAAGCTATAAAGTGTGATTTGGAAACTGCAGAAAGGTTAACATGGGAGATTCATACAAAAGGAAAAGCTGTTGTTTTTGAAGGTGACCTTGAAGAAGCTTTATACGTATCAAATGTACTTGAAGAGATAGACCTATCTGTAGAGGTTGTTTTATAGAGAGGATATATGAAAATAGCCACAGTAATAAATGATGAACTAAATAAGCTTTTAGAAGTAAAAACATCTGATGATTTTACTGTAGAGGCTGTATATTATAGAGGGACAACCCTGTGTGTATCTTCACAGGTTGGTTGTCCTATTAGGTGTTCTTTTTGTGCTTCAGGAAAGGACGGCCTTTATAGAAATCTTTCTTTTCAGGAAATAGTAAACCAGTATATACTGGCAAAGGAAGATGGTCTAAATATTAAGAATATTGCTTTTGCAGGTATAGGGGAACCTTTATTAAACTGGGATAATGTTAAGGAAGCTTTCTGGTTTTTCAAAAAAGAAGGCTTAAAATGCTCTTTTTATACCACAGGTTTCCCTTTAGACAGGTTTAAGGAACTTTTAGAACTTCCCCATAACGGTATAAATCTTTCACTCCATGCTGTTGATGAGGAAAAAAGAAAGGCATTAATTCCCCACGGACATCCTATAGAAGAGATAATAAAAGTGCTAAAAGAACATCTATCTTTATTGTCAAATAGAAAGAAAAAAATGTATAACCTGGCGTATCTATTGATAAAAGATGTTAATGATTCAAAGGAAGAGCTTGATAAACTGGCATCCTTTGCAAAAGATT
>CAZHWB010000106.1:0-17181 GCA_964536105.1 uncultured Aquificales bacterium
CTTCCTCTGATCCAATAAGAATAACTTTAAAACCTTTTTCCTGGTACAGCTGGGCTACTTTATCAAAAAAAGGATACATCTTATTTTTGTACCTTGCCCCTGCTCCTATGGTTATGAACTTTCCTTCCGGTAGAAAAGCCTTTGCATTTTTTAGCTCTTCTTTGGTGAGAATAACCCTTGGTTTGTAAATATTTTTGTTTTCTATTCCTAGTTTTTTTAAAGGTTCCTGATAAGCCTTCAAAACGTTAAAATCAGATAAATCAATAAACCTTTTAAAAAAAGGGATTGTTAATAATCTTCTTTTTAAACTTCTCTTTTTGTACCTGATAAAGGCTTTACTTGAAAACACAGATAAAAGCTTTGTTCTCAGGTTACTGTGAAGGTCCAGAATAATATCGTAATTTTCCATTTTTTCAGCGAAAATTTTTATATCCTTTAGGGATTTAAGATTTTTCTTTTCAAGGGAGATTATATTACTGACCCTAAAATCATGGACAAACAATTGATCAAATGGCTTAAATGTTAAAAAATCTATCTTATAACCCTTTTCATAAAGAGGCTGTAAAACACAGGAGGCTAAAATAACATCCCCTAAGGAAGAAAAACGTATAACAAGAACCCTTTTCAATATTTCTCCCTAAAGCAAGTCCTTTAACATCTCAATTTCCCTGGAAAACTCTTCAACCATAGACTGGTGGTTAAACTTTTTTGCCTGCTGTATTCCTTTCTCATAGCTTTCTATAGCTTTTTCCACATCTCCAATATTAAGATAACACTGGGCTAAAAGCCTGTAAGCTGCCCCTTCATCCTCATGGAGGGACAGATATCTATCAAGATACAAAAGAGCTTCATCGTATCTTTTGGCCTTAAATAACTCAACAGCCAGCCCGTACAGCCCCAGGGGGTTGTCTGGATTTTTCTCAAGGGCTTTTTTTAATTCATTTATTCTATCTGACATTGTTAGCTCTCCTAAAGTATAGGATAGTTTCCTGTAAAACAGGCTGTGCAAAAACCTTTTTGCCTGTGTTTGTTTGCTGCCTCAATCATCCCTTCCAAAGAAAGGTAATACAAGCTATCTGCCCCTATATACTCCCTTATTTCCTCAATAGTCTTATTAGCTGCTATTAACTCCTTTTTTGTAGGGGTATCTATACCGTAATAACATGGACTTACAACAGGGGGAGAACTTAAAAGAAAATGGATCTCTTTTGCACCTGCCTTCCTCAACATATTTACAATTTTTTTACTGGTTGTTCCCCTTACAAGGGAATCATCAATAACAATAATCCTCTTACCTTCTATTACCTGTCTTACAGGGTTAAGTTTCAATTTTACACTTAAATCTCTTATTTCCTGCTTTGGCTGGATAAAGCTCCTTCCTACGTAATGGTTCCTTATAAGGCCGATCTCTAAAGGTATCCCGCTTTCCTCAGAGTATCCTTTTGCAGCTAAAAGACCTGAATCAAGAACAGGGACAACACAATCTGCATCTACTTTAAACTCTTTTGCAAGGGTCCTTCCCATTTCTTTCCTTATTTCATAAACCCAATCCTGAAATATAAGGCTGTCTGGCCTTGCAAAATAAACAAACTCAAAAATACATTTTTTAGGTTCTTCAGGATAGTCTAATGGAAAGTATGAACGCATTCCAGCATCATCAATAACAAAAACCTCCCCTGGTTTTATATCCCTCAGGTATTCCGCCTCTACAATATCTAAAGCACATGTTTCTGATGCTATGAAGAAGCTCCCGGTTTTATTTTTCCCTAAAACAAGGGGCCTAAAACCAAAAGGATCCCTCACGGCTATAAGCTGTTTTTCCCTGAGAATAACAAGGGAGTATGCCCCTTTAACCTTTTTCATTGCACCAAAAATTAAAGGGAGGAAATCCCTGTCATTTTTATGGAGCATTATATGGGAAGGGGGAGGTTCTTTTTCCCTCGCTATAAGGTGGATAAAAACCTCTGTATCTGCTGTTGATCTAAAAATTGCCCCTTCTTTTTCAAGCTGTGTTCTAATCTCTACAGCATTTGTAAGATTTCCATTGTGGGCAATAGCAAAGGAACCTCCATAAAAATGGGCAAATAAAGGCTGTATATTTTTTGGATCTGAGCCACCTGCCGTTGAATATCTAACGTGGCCTATAGCTATATCACCTTTTAGCTCATTTAAATCTTTTTCCTTGAAAACCTTTGTTACTAATCCTTCCCCAAGCTTTAGATTTATGTCATATCCATTTGATACAGCTATTCCTGCCGACTCCTGTCCCCTATGCTGAAGGGCATGAAGTCCTAAAAATGTCATATGGGAAGCAGACGTATTGTTAAACACACCAAAAACACCGCACATTTATAAACACCTCTTGGGATTTCTTTTGAAAGGGTACTAATATCTTAATTTATGTTTTGAAAAAAAGAAATACAGGCGCTAAAAAGCGCCTGTATGGGTATCAATTATTGAACTGTCTGGATCCATTTCTTTAGAAGATGGCCGTTTTTCCAGATGTTAACAACAGGATTATTTATATCAGATGCTGTGATAAGTATATCCTCATTTGCAAATATAACAAATCTAGCAGGAGCCCTGAGGTTCTTTATTTCATATAAAGAAGAACCATTATCTAAAGAAATCGCTGAGACAGAGTTGTCGCTGAATCCCACAGCCAGTTTTTTATTTTCAGGGGATATATTTGCAGATAAAGCTTCCTTGTCAAAGGAAAACCTTTTAATTTCATTTAAAGACCCGTCCAATACCTTAACAGTTTTATCGTGGGAAGCTGTTATGATGTACTTTCCATCTTTTGATATTTCCACAGTATTTATAACATCTTTGTGTATCTGTTTAGCTGTTTCTACCTTTTCCCCTTCTGTGTCAAATACAACCACATAACCATCTTTAGTTGCTATATAGATTTTTCCATTTTTATACCTTACGTATGTAGGGATATGTCCAATATCCTTTTCCCCTTTTATCTCCCCTGATGTTTTATCTGCGATTTTTACCTTTCCATCTTTTGTTATGAAAAACAGCTTTGTAGCCCCTTTATTAAATGCAACAGCCATAGACTCCATTGGATAGAGCTTTGATAAGACAGGGAATGTAGTTTTCATATCCCAGACAAGGATCTTATCGTATTTTTTAGTCTTATCTTCTAAAGCATAGGCCAGCTTTCTTATAGGTTTTATACCTGCTACAAATTCCCCATTCTGGGAAATACCGTAATTTATGAATTTGTCAAAGTTCCTTACATCTTTAGGATCATAAAGGGAGATTTGTGGTTTAAATTTCTTAAGATCCCAGAAATAAATTCCCGCTTTACCCATTGAAACAAGATACTTATGGTCAGGTGTAAAGCTTAAAGGACCATATGCCTGAACAGGGGGAAGCTGAACAGGCTCAAGGATATAAGTAACTTTAATTTCATCTCCTTTTTTAACCTTTAAATCGAAGGTGTCTTCATATATTCCCTTTTTGACTGTAATCTTATGTACCCCCTGATCAAGCTCAAGTGTTTCAGGGAGTTTGCCGACTTCTTTTCCATCAACAATAAGAACAGCATCTGACGGTTTGGCATAAAAGTGAACTACAGCCTTTTCAAGATTTACAAATATTTTTGTTGTTTTTCCATAGTCAATTTTTACAATTCTTGTTGTTCCTACATCTCCAAGTTTAAAGATAAGTTTATGTTCTCCAACAGGAATTTTCTCTTTTAGGGGTGTTATACCAATAAGGTCTTTCCCTTCTAAGACCTGGGCTCCTTGGGGTTTTGTATCTGCAATAAGAAGACCCCTTGGGGTTGGTTTGAACTTAAGTTCTATAGTTTTATCAAAGTAAACCTGAACACCTTTTTTTACATCAATATCCCAGGGTGATGTTGCTACAACAATATCGTATTTTGCTTCTTTTAACTCCAGTACAATTGGAGTTTTACCTACATGTTTTCCATTTACATAAACGTCAGCGTTAGGAGGTTCTTTAATAACTATTTTTCCTTTACCTTCACAGGAAGCAAAAAAAAGTGCAACAAGGAAAACAGCAAACAAACTAAGGATTTTTTTCATTCTGCATACCTCTCTTTATTATTTGTACTATATTAGGTTAGCAAAAACTAACAAAATTTACTATATTATATTATAATATCTTAAACGAATAACCTATCTATTTGCGGAGGTATGTATAATGTCTACAGCACAGGCACAAGCAGCACAGGCTTGTCCCAAGCCTTCATACTGGGAAACCCATAAATTCACATTGATGAGAAATATTGCCTATATAGCTGTTGTGATTGCCTTGATAATAATCCCTGTTTTTAAAATAGCAAAAATTGATATAGCCCACAATGAATCCTGGATTTTTGGGGAAAGGGTATCCCTTCAGGACGGCTTAGGTCCTGTTATATTTGCAGCTGGTTTTTTTGCTATTCTTGTTATTGTGATGAACCTTGTAAATGGAAGGGTTTTTTGCGGATGGATATGTCCTGGTGGCTGGGTAGCAGAAATTACCGAAAAGCTTAGAAGAAAATTTTTTAATCCCCAGTCTTCAGCAGGAAGTAAGATTTTTTACTATTTTATATCTCTTGTAGTGGCCGTTTTATTTACACTTCTGTTTTTTAACTGGGTTACAGACCTGAGGGTTTTCTTCTATAAAACAAACCCTTCCTTTTTATGGATGTGGGGGGCCTTCCTTGGAACTTTAGGTATCATATATTTTGAGGTGTTTATTGGAAAAAGATGGTGTAGAACATTCTGTCCTACAGGTATATACCAAAAAATAACACCATACCACCACAAGTTTAAACCTACTATGGATCCTAAATTTGATCTTGCAGACTGCGGAACATGTAAAGAGTGTATAAAAAACTGTCCAATGGCTTTAGATCCAAGAAGAATGGCTTACATAAATGATTTTTATAAAGGTATTCAGGCCTGTATAGTCTGTGGAAACTGTATAGATACCTGTAAGCAGGTAAGACTTCCAGAATGTAAAGAACCATTAATGACATGGGTTCAACAGCTTCCTGAAAGGGATCCTGATTTTATTTCAGGAAAAATTAAAAAATCTAACTAAGATTTCAGAAAAAGGGGAGTTTTCCCCTTTTTTTTCAAAAATCAAAGAATCTTGATAATCCTCCTCTCAAACGTTATCATTTATTCAAAATCCTAAATTATTAAAAAAAGGTTATTTCTTGGAGAGAGAATTAGTTGTTGTTTCATCAAAAAGCTTATATATGTTTGTAATTTTTGAAAACAGGGAAGCTGTTGAGTTAAGAGTTGAGTATATAAACAATTTCAAACAGTCCGGGAATATATATAAGGGGAAAGTAAAGAGAATTGTTCCTGCAATGAATGCTGCCTTTGTTGATATTGGAGAAGATAGGGAGGCTTTCCTTCCTCTAAAAGATATAGAAAAGATCTGCCCATCTATACAGGTAGGAAAATCAATTCTTGTCCAGATTAAAAGGGCTGCAATAAATACAAAAGGAGCAAAGCTAACCTGTAAAATAACCCTCCCGGGAAAGTATATTGTCCTTTTACCAACAACAAAGCAGGTTTCTATATCATCTAAAATTGAAAATAAAAAACTAAAAGAAGAAATAAAGGAACTTTTGGAGCCTTTTAACAAGGAAGGTTATGGATTTATAATAAGAACATCAGCAGAACATGCCCAGCCAGAAGGTATTATAGAAGATTTCATCTCCTTAAAGAACCTGTGGGAAAAGATACAAAAACAGGCATCTATGAAAAAAATGCCTTCCCTTATATACGAAGAAAAAGACAAAATTTTTTCAATCCTCAGGGATTATGCTGGGGAAATATCAAAGATAATTACTGACGACATAAAACTTTATAAAGAGCTAAAGAAACATATAAAAACACATTTTCCTGACAAAAATATCTCTATAGAGCTTTACAGAAATAAAAATGCCTCTTTATATTCCTCATATCAGATAGACAGGATAATAGGAAAGGTATTAAACCCATATGTATGGCTCAAAAGTGGAGGTTACCTTGTTATTGAGGAAACAGAGGCTTTAGTTACAATTGATGTAAACAGCGGAAAACACTGTAAGCACCAGTCCCTTGAAGATACTGCATATCATACAAATTTAGAAGCAGCTAAAGAGATAGCCAAACATATGAGATTAAGGGATTTAGGCGGGATTATAGTGATAGATTTTATAGATATGAAAAGTGAGGAGAGAAAGGAGGCCTTAAAGGAATTTTTGAAAGAAGAGGTAAAAAAGGATAAAAGACCTGTAAAGATTAAAGATTTCACGTCTTTAGGACTGCTTGAACTAACGAGAAAAAAATTAGAAGAAAGTCTTATAAAACAGCTTAGTGATATATGCCGTACCTGTAAAGGCAGAGGTTATACAAAAAACTACCAGCTACTCCTTTTTGAAATTGAAAAAAGAATAGAAGAGCTAAAACCCTTTGCAAAACTATCTATAAAGATACACCCATCACTGGAAGAGATAATGAAGGAATTTTTAAAGAGTTTACAACTGGAAGAGTATGTAGAACTTAAATATGATATAAATTTATCCATTGATAAATACTCAATAGAGAGACTGGCATGAAAAAATTTTTTGTGGTTTTGTTGATTTCAGGGATCTTTTTCTCCTGTGCTAAGAAAGTAGAAAAAAAGAACGTTATATCCAAGGCCTATTCCCTTTATGAAAAAGGGGAGTACTCTGATGCAAGGAAGTACTTAAAGGAAGCCATATACAAGGCAGAAGGACTAACAACAAATGAACTTCTTAAACTCAGGTATCTCCTTGCAAATACTTACTACCTGGATGAAAATTATGTTGATGCAATTGTTGAATTTGAGGAATTTTTAGCGCTGTTTCCTACAGCCCCACAGGTTCCTGAAGTCTTATACAAACTGGCTGATTCTTATATGAAAGTTGCCCCTGGAGCTGAAAGGGATCTAACTTATGTTGAAAAAGCAATAGAAAAAGCAGAGGAGCTTATAGAAACGTATCCAGATACAGTTTACGCAAGGAAGGCAAAGGAAATTCTAAAAAAAGCTAAACTTATAGAAGCCCAGCACCTTTTAGAGATTGCAAACCTGTATGAGCATCTTGGTAAATTTTACGGTGCAGCTGTTTATTACCAGAAGGCCTATGATGAATACAGTGATTATCTTGAAAAAGGTAAGATAGAATACAAAATCGCGGAAAATCTTTTAAAAACAAAACAGCAGTACAGAAAAGATATATCAATATACAGGGAAAAAATAAAAAAACTTGAAAAGAAAATATCCCTTGAAAAGGACCTGAAGAAAAAAAATGTTCTTATTAACAGGAAAAAACTTCTGGAACAACAACTTGATAACCTTGAAAAAAGGGTGGAAAAAAGTGTAAAAAGGGGAAAGGCAATCCTTAAATATATAATAGATACCTACCCTAAATCTGAATATGCACAGATGGCAAAAAAACTTCTTAAGGAGGAGTAAAAATCGATACAAAGGAGTTACTTAAGGAAATAGTAAAGGCTGCTGAGGAGAAAAAGGGAGAAGATATCGTTATCCTTGAAATAGGGAAGGTTTCCCCTATAGCTGATTATATGGTTATTGTGTCTGGAGATGTTCCTGTTCATACAAAGGCCATAACAGACGAAATAGTTTATAAACTAAAACAAAAGGGAATAATTCCAGCCCATATAGAAGGGTATACAGAGGGAAGATGGATAGCCCTGGATTACGGTGATGTTATGGTTAATGTGTTTATTCCAGAACTCAGGGAATATTACAATCTTGAATGGTTATGGTCAGATGCTCCAAGAATAGATATAAAACAACTAAAAGAGGAATAAAATGCCTATAGGTATTTTTGATTCCGGGATCGGCGGTTTAACAGTATTTAAAGAGATAAATAAATCTTTCCCTTTAACAAACCTTTACTATCTTGGAGATACCGCAAGGGTTCCCTACGGGAACAAATCCCCTGAAACAGTAATAAGATACAGCCTTGAGTGTGGAAATTATCTGTACGGATTTGGTATAGATGCCCTGGTGATAGCCTGTAATACAGCCTCATCTTACGCCCTTGAAACATTAAAAAAAGAGTTTGATGTACCTGTTATAGGTGTTGTTGAACCTGGGGTGGAACTTGCTTTAAAAATCACAAAAAACAGAAAGATAGGTGTTATAGGAACCCAGGGAACAATAAAAAGCCAATCTTACAAAAAATCTCTTCTGGAAAAAGCTGATGTTATGGTATTTCAGCAGGCGTGTCCTTTGTTTGTTCCCCTTGTAGAGGAAGGAATGATTAATAATCATATAGCAAAGGTTGTTGTAAAAGAATATCTAGATGATCTTGTGGGAAAGGGTATAGACACCCTGATATTAGGCTGTACCCACTATCCCCTTTTAAAAGAAACAATAAAGGAGCTTTATCCTGATATCCAGATAGTTGATTCTTCCCAGGCAATAACAGAGTATCTTCAAAACCACCACATCCCAAAACAGGAAGAGGGAATAAAAAGGATATTTATAACTGATGAATCACCAGCCTTTGAAAAACTTAAAAAAATGCTTATTGGTAATATACCTGTAGAGAAACTTGAACTTTCGGAAATCTGTTCATTATGAAAAAAGTCTTTATAGCCGGTGGTGGAACAGGAGGACATTTTTATCCTGCCTACTCGCTGGCTGAATATCTTTATAAAAAAGGATATGAAATAACCTACATAGGGGCAAAAAGAGGAATAGAAGGAAAAAAAGATTTTCCCTTTGGAAAAAAAATCCTGTTAGATATAGAAGGGGTTAGAGGAAGAGGTTTTAAAGATAAATTTGTTTCCGGAATAAACCTTTTAAAAAACAGTCTGGCTGTCAAGGAGATTTTAAAGGAAGAAAAACCTGATTTTAGCGTTTGTTTTGGAGGATATGCATCTTTACCCCTGGGACTTGCATCTGCATTAGAGAAAGTTCCCCTGTATATACATGAGCAAAACTCAGTTCCATCTTACACAAATAAACTTCTCTCTTTTTTCTCAAAAAAAATTTTTATTACCTTTGAATATTCAAAAAAGTACTTTCCTTTAAAAAAGGTAGTTCTTTCCGGTATGCCGCTGAGGAAACATCTAAAAGAAAGAGTTTTTTTACCAAAGGAAGAAGCCCGTAAAATATTGAATATACCCCCTGATAAGGATGTTATCCTTGTCTTTGGAGGAAGCCAGGGGGCAAAAAAATTAACTGAAACAGCTCTGGAAGTAGCAAAAAGAATAAAAGATGTCCTCTTTGTTGTTATCACAGGAAAAAACTCAAAGGTTGAAAACCCTCCCCAAAATGTAATTGTTTATGATTATGTAGAAGATATGGGTCTTTTGTATAAAGCGGTTGATATTGTAATTTCAAGGGCAGGAGCCGGTACTGTCTCTGAGATACTTCTTTTTGGTAAATACAGCATTTTTGTCCCCTATCCTTATGCTGCGTCAAACCACCAGTTCTACAATGTTCACTGGCTTTATGAAAAAGGCCTTGCATCAATCATAATTGAGGAGGAGCTTACCCCTGAAAATCTAATTTCCAGCATAAAAAAAGCATTAAGTGCCGACAGGGAAGAAAAAATAAAAGAGTTTGGTATAAAAAATGCTGAAGAAATCATGTTTCAAAATATTTTAGAAACAGGGACATAAATGGTAGAAAAGGAGACAAATGTAGATTTATCAAAATTCTCAACTATAAAAATCGGAGGAAAAGCTAAAGAGATTTTTTTTCCGAAAAATCATCAGGACGTTTCATATCTTATAAAAAAAGCCCAGGATGAAAACAGAAAGATAATCCCTATAGGGGTTGGAAGTAATCTTATCTTTAAAGATGGCCTTTTAGATCATATCTTTATTTCTACAAAAAACCTGAAAAAAATAGAGATATCCCAGAAAAAAGATACCTTCATTTTAACTTTGGAGGCTGGGGTAAGCTTCAAGCAGATAGTAGAAATTGTAAAAAAATACAACCTTGAAGGGTTTGAAAATCTTTCCGGTATTCCTGCTTCTTTTGGCGGGGCTGTTGCTATGAATGCCGGTGCTTTTGGGACAGAAATATTTGATATTTTGGAAAGTGTTGTCTGGATAGATAAAGATGGGAAGGTTATCTGTTCAAAAAAGGAAGAGATAAAACACAGCTATAGATACACCCAGTTCCAGGAAGAAGGTTTTATCCTTAAAGGAAGTATTGTTTTAAAAAAATCAAAAAAAGATATAAAACAGATAATAAAAGAACATCTTTTAGAGAGAAATAAAAAACAGCCCCTTAATCTTCCAACTTCAGGTTCAACGTATAAAAATCCAGAAGAAGCCCCTGCAGGCTATCTCCTTGAAAAGGCAGGTTTTAAAGGAAAAAGAATTGGAGATATAGGATTTTCAGAAAAACATGCAAATTTCCTTGTAAATTACGGAAATGCTAACTATTCTCAATTAATAAAACTATTACAAACTGCCGAAAATACTGTTAAAACCTTATTTAACATTCAGTTAGAGAGGGAAATCAAGATTGTTGAATAATCTCAAAGTCGCTTTATTATACGGCGGAGTATCCTCTGAAAGGGAAATATCCATTAAAAGCGGAAAAGCTGTAGAGGAAGCTTTAAAAAAATCAGGTTTTACTTACAAAGTTTTTGATCCAGCTGAGGGAAAGGATTTCATAGATAAAATTGTATCCTTTAATCCTGATGTTGTTTTTATCGCTCTACACGGGAAAGGTGGAGAAGATGGGACAATACAGGGACTTTTGGATTTTCTAAATCTCAGATATACAGGTTCACCATTAAAAGCAAGTGCCATTGCCATGGATAAAGCTTTAACAAAGGATATCTTAAGCAGCCATGGAATACTTGTTCCCAAAGGATATACATTTTTTTCTATAGAAGAAGCCTTCAGGACAAAAGTAGATTTTCCTGTGGTTGTAAAACCTGCAACAGAAGGCTCTTCTATAGGGGTTTTTATAGTAAAAGATAATGAAAGCTATAGGGAAGCTTTAAAAGAGGCATTTAAAATAGACAGTAAAGTGGTTGTTGAGGAATATATAGAAGGAAGGGAGCTTACCGTTTCTATACTTAACGGCGAACCTTTAGATGTTATAGAGATAAAAGTTAAGGAAGGATTTTACGATTATAAAAATAAATACCTTACAGATGAAACAGAGTATGTATGTCCTGCTCCTATTGGGAAAAAGCTGTATGAAGAACTACAAGAAATAGCGTTAAAAAGTTACCAGATAATAGGATGTAAAGGGGCAGCAAGGATAGATTTTATCCTAAAGGGGGAGAATCCATATTTACTTGAGATAAATACGATACCTGGTCTGACAGACCACAGTTTACTCCCAAAGGCAGCAGCATGTAAAGGTATTACCTTTGAAAAACTAATAGAGGAAATTATAAAAGATGCAGTTGGACAAAAAAATTAAGATTATTATTTTTTCTGCGTGGCTTATGTTTTGTGCTATTTTTGGGTATTTCGCCCCTACAATACCTGTTGTAAGGGACTTTTTTGCCATAAAAAAGGTAAATGTCATAGGAACTGATAAATTTACAAAGGAAGATATAGAAAAAATATTTTCCAGGGAAAACTGGTTCTTCCTTGACACAGATAGAATAAAAAAACAGCTGAAAACGTATAATTTTGTTAAAGAGGTAGAGATAAACAGATACTTTGTTGGAAACATAGATCTTACAATTCTTGAGAGAAAGCCCTTTGCCTTTCTTATCTATAAAGGGAAAAAAATACTGATAGATGAAGATGGAAAAGAGCTTTCAAAAAAGTACTTTAATGCAAAAAGTTATAAAAATCTTCCTGTAATCATTTATAATGATAAATCATTGGTAAATGATAAATTTCCAAAGGTTAAAAAGATTTTTGAGACACTTAAAAACTTAAGGTTTAAAAAATACGTTATCACAAACAGTCAAATAGTTTGTATTTCAGAAGGGGAAAAGATGCTGGTGTTTAACATACTTGATTTAGAAGAAAGTCTTGAAAAGGCAAAGTTCTTTATATCTAAAATGGGAATAAAAGATTTTAAATATATAGATTTTAGTTTTGATTCTATGGTTGTAACAAGGAGATAAGTATGGGGAAAGAAAGAATTATTGTTGCAATGGATATAGGAACATCAAAAACAACTGTTTTAGTTGGAGATATAGATAATGTTGATAATCTTTATATAGTTGGATTTGGGGAAGCAAAAACAAAAGGTATAGAAAAGGGAGTTATCGTTAAATCCAATGATGTTATCCGTTCAATAAAAGAAGCTATAGATATGGCTGAATCAACAACAGGTTCAAAAATAAGCAGTGTTATAGCAAATATTGGAGGGTATCATTTAGAATGCAGAAATGAAGAAGAGGAAATTGTATTTGAGTCTCCAAAGAAAACAATAACAGCAAGCGACTTAGGGGAGCTTTCTTCAAAGGCTACTTCCAAGGTATCAGATGAGGAACATGAGATTATCCACGTAATACCAAAAAGATATGTGCTTGATGAGGAATATGAAGTTTTAGATCCAACAGGTTTATACGGCTCAAGAATAAGAGGAGAGTTTCATATAGTCTTAAATAAAACAAACAGTTATATGAACCTAAAGAGGGTTATTGAAGCTTCAGGTATAAAAGTACTTGATTTTGTTGCCAATCCAATAGCATCTTCAACAGCCGTTTTATATCCAGAAGAAAAGGAAATGGGTGTAGCTGTTCTTGATATTGGAGCAGGAACAACAGACCTTGCAGTGTATAAAGACGGGAGCATAGAGTATATAAAGGCCTTCCCTGTGGCAGGTAATCATATAACTATGGACATAGCCCACAGATTTAAACTTTCAAAGGAAGAGGCAGAGGAGCTTAAAATAGCCTATGGAACGGCCTTAGTTGAAAATACAGAAGAAACAATAATAGAAATATATCCACGGGGTAGTGAAGAACCACTACATATAAACAGCCTTGAACTTGCTGATACAATTGAAGCAAGACTGTCAGAGATATTTGAACTTGTGAAAAACGAACTTGAGGAAATGATGTTTTTAAATAAAATAAACGGTGGTATAGTATTAACAGGAGGAGTAGCAAATACCGTATTTATTAAAGAACTTGCTGAGATCGTATTTAAAACAGATGTTAGAATAGGTAGACCTAAAGAGTTTAAAGGCTTTGCAGAAAAGATAGCCTTACCCCAATACTCAACTGCTGTAGGAATGTTGCTGTTTAAGAAAAGTAGTATAAATACCACATCAACACCAATTGTTGACCGTGGTGGAAATATGAGTATATTTGAGTTTGTAAAAACAATAGCAGAAAGAATTAAGAATCTTTTTTAAGTGGGTTTTAGGAGGATATCATGGAAAATTTTGATTATGGAGCTAAGAACCCCTCAAAAATAAAGGTTTTTGGTGTAGGTGGCGGTGGAAGTAACGCCGTTGCCAGAATGTATGAAGAAGGTCTTCAAGATGTTGAACTTTTTATTGTAAATACGGATATTCAACACTTAGATTCCTTACCTGTTCCAAATAAAATTCATATTGGGGAAAGTGTAACAAGGGGTTTAGGAGCAGGTTCAAAACCAGAGGTAGGTGAAGAGGCTGCGAAAGAAAATATCAATGTTATAAAAGAGCATATGGAAGGGGCAGATATGGTCTTTATAGCTGCAGGTTTAGGAGGTGGAACAGGAACAGGAGCTGCCCCTGTCATAGCCCAGGCTGCAAAAGAGATGGGAATTTTAACAGTTGCCGTCGTAACAAAGCCATTTGATTTTGAAGGACCAAGAAGGGCAAAAATAGCAGAAGAGGGACTTTTAAGACTGAAAGAGGTAGTTGATACCTATATTGTTATCCACAACCAAAAATTAGCCCAGATTGCAGGAAAGAGATTTACATTTAAAGAGGCTTTTAAGCTTGTTGACAGCATACTTTACAAAGCTGTAAGGGGAATAACAGACCTTATTTTAGTACCTGGTCTTGTAAACGTTGATTTTGCAGACGTAAGGACAATTATGGAAGGTGGTGGAAAGGCTTTAATAGGTGTAGGAAGCGGAAAAGGTGAAAGTAAAATAGAAGAAGCAGTAATGTCAGCAACAACATCACCATTATTAGAAGGAACATCCATAAAAGGAGCAAGAAGACTTTTAATAAATGTAGAGGTAAGCCCAGACCTATCCTATGCAGATGTTGACGAAGCAATAGCTATGATAAGAGAAGAAGCCCATGAAGATTCCCATATCATCTTTGGAGCAGCATTAAATCAAGACATTGAGGATGAAATAAGAATAACTGTTGTTGCAACAGATTTTGAGGATTTTAACAAGCCAGTAGAAAGACCTGTAGAAAAACCAGTTACACAGAAACAGCCTCCAATAAAAACAATGGGACAGAAACCAAAAAAACCTGAAAAACCAATAAGGGAAATAAAAAGAGAAGAAATAGAAGAACAGGAAAAACCCCATATAAAAGAAACTGTGTTTGATCCCCTTGATATTCCTACATATCTCAGAAGAAGGAAAGGTGATATTAATTGAACATAAACCATCAAGAAACAGCAAAAGGTGGTTTCAGGGAAAAGGCCAGCTTCGGGATAGGGCTGGCTAATATCATTACTTTTTCAAGGCTTTTTCTTATACCTGTACTTATCTACAGTATATTAAACGACCTTTATCTGCTGTCTGGTCTGCTGGTTATCCTTGCCGTTTTGTCAGATTGGCTAGATGGAATTGTAGCAAGAAAATCAAATACAGTAACAAAACATGGAGAACTTCTTGATCCTGCCGTAGATAAGATATTTACAATATCTGTTCTTGTTGCTTTTGTGGAAAAATCATACATATCAACCTATCTTGTTTTTCTTATAGTAGCAAGGGAAATGCTTGTTACCTGGATGCGAAGCGTTCTTGTTAATAAAAATGTTGTTGTTCCTGCTTCCTTTTTAGGGAAAGTTAAAACAACAATTCAGCTTATAGCTATATTTCTTCTGTCTATAAAAGCAATATTTCTTGGAAATCTTGCCCTCTGGCTTTCAATCATAGTAGCCTATATATCAGCTTATGATTATTTAAAACTGTTTGTTAAGGAAAAAGGATGGAACTTATAAAAATAGGCTACCTCCTTGCTACATATCTGGTTGCATCTATTCCTTTTGGGTATGTTATAGGAAAACTCTTTGGGAAAGATATAACTAAGGAAGGAAGCGGGAATATAGGAGCAACCAATGTAACACGAACAATAGGAAAAAAAGCAGGTGTTGCTGTATTAATACTTGATATGCTTAAAGGTTTTTTACCTGTTTATTATGCAAAACATCTATTCTTTTTAGATTTTAAATTTATATCTCTTGTAGCCCTTACAGCAGTTTTAGGACACTGCTTTTCTATATTTATGAAATTTAAAGGAGGTAAAGGAGTAGCCACAGGAATAGGGGTTCTTTTAGCCCTTTCACCAAAGGTTGCATTTATAACAATCCTTATGTGGCTTGGAACATTTCTTGTCTCTGGATACGTATCCCTTGCCTCTATACTGGCTGCCTCTTTATCCTGGGTATTTTTCTTTTTTGTGGAAGGAGGTTATTATCAAACATTAGCCATTTTACTGGCCTCATTTATAATAGTTATGAAACATTCTTCAAATATAGAAAGATTGATAAAAGGTACTGAAAGCAGATTCCTTCACAAGTGAGGTGAAGATGTTAGCAAAAAGAATAATTCCCTGTCTGGATGTAAATAAAGGAAGAGTTGTAAAAGGAGTTAATTTTGTGAACCTCATAGATGCAGGGGATCCTGTAGAAGCTGCAAAAGCCTATGACGAAGCTGGAGCTGATGAGCTTGTATTTCTTGATATAACGGCCTCTGCAGAAGACAGAGATATAATACTTGATGTTGTAAAAGAAACGGCAGAAACGGTTTTTATGCCTTTAACTGTAGGGGGAGGAGTAAGAACTCTTGAGGACATAAGGAAACTGCTTGAAAGCGGGGCAGACAAAGTTTCAATTAATACCGCTGCTGTAAAAGAACCTATCCTTGTAGAAGAAGCAGCAAAAAGATTCGGTTCATCAACAATAGTTGTAGCTATAGACGCAAAGCAGGTAGGGGAAAATAAATGGGAAGTTTACATCCACGGAGGAAGAACCCCAACAGGGAAAGATGCTGTAGAATGGGCAAAAGCAGTAGAAGACCTGGGAGCAGGGGAAATTTTACTAACCTCCATGGATAAAGATGGAACAAAAAGCGGATATGATATTCCCTTAACAAGAGCTATCAGTGAAGCAGTATCTATTCCCGTTATAGCATCAGGGGGAGCAGGAGCAAAAGAACATTTTTATGAAGCTTTTTCCGAAGGAAAAGCAGACGCAGCTCTGGCAGCATCTTTATTTCATTTTAAAGAACTTACCATTCAAGAGGTAAAAGAATACCTCAAGGAGAAAAATATTCCTGTGAGATTATAAAGATGCCGTATTCAAAACTAAAAAATCTTTATGTAGAAAAAATTATTGATGACATTATTTTTACAGGGAAAGTGCTTTATAAAGAAGGCCTGGTTAATTCCCATGCAGGAAATATAAGTGTAAGATTTGAAGACAGTATATATATTACAAAAACAGGAGCTATGCTTGGATTTTTAAAACCTGATGATATCGTAGAAGTTCCTGTTTTTGCTAAATCTGAAAATGATAAAATAGCCTCTAGTGAGCTTATAGTACACAGGGCAATTTACAAAAAAACAAAAACAAAGGCAATTATCCATGCCCATCCTGTATTTGCCGTAACCCTTACATTTATGCTAGAAGAACATTTTCAACCTATTGATAATGAAGGAAAACTTTTTGTAGGATCAGTTCCTATACTTGATGTAGAAAATGCCAGCGGTTCCCAGGAGCTAGCAGAAAAACTGTCTGATCTTTTTAAAGAAACTGAAAAAAATATCGTCCTTATAAAAAAACACGGCTCTTTTGTCATTCATGAGGATATTAATTATGCATTAAAGTTAACTTCTGACCTGGAATTTTGTGCAAAAGTTTTTTATCATGTTAATAAATAGATAGTACGGCTATTTTTCAAAAGAATAGGGAAAGCGGGCAAAAAATATGATATAGATCATAAAAAAATTTCCCCAAAATTTTTGATAAAACCAGACTCAGATTTTGATAAGTTATTGGAAACAAAAGAAAACTTATGTTATATGTTTATAACAAAGCGATAT
>CAZHWB010000107.1:0-6459 GCA_964536105.1 uncultured Aquificales bacterium
TCTCTTTAATTATTCTTGTTTTATCTTTTCTCATATCAAAAAACATTATCTCCCCTATAAAAGAGGTTTTTGAAAAGCAGGAAAGGTTTACACAAAATGTATCCCACGACCTGAGGACACCTCTAACAGTTATGTCCTCAAATCTGTATCTTATAGAGCAAAAAAAATATCAAAATATAGAAAAAAATATAGAAAATATAAAAAAAACTGTTGAATATATGAAAAAACTTGTTTCTGATCTTTTATTTTTTTCCCAGATAGGGGAAAGGGAAAAAAGCAAAATCAGTTTAAACAAAATAATAAAGGATCAACTTAACCTTTTTGCCCCTAAAATAATAGAAAAAAATATCCAGGTGTATATAAGGGAAGATGGAAATGCGGAAATCTTTGCTTCAGAAAGGGATATGGAGATGCTGATCTCTAATCTTATAGAAAACGCCATAAAGTACAACTATCAAAATGGTGAGATATGGATATGGATAAAGCCAAAGCAGATAGAGATAAGAAATACTGGAAAACTCATCAAAAAAGAAAATATAAAGAAAATTTTTGAAAGATTTTATAGGGAAGAAAAATCAAGAACTACAGAAGGTTCAGGACTTGGACTTTCTATTGTCAAGGAAATAGCAGACCACTACAAGATAAAGATAAAAGTAGATACAGACGGCAAATATAACATATTTACCCTTAGATGGTAATTTACTATTCCATAAACTCTTTTAAAAACTCCACTACTTGGGGAACAGGGGGAAGATCAACCCAATAAAGACCATCTTCATGTTCTATATGAAGATATTTTTTTCCTTTATCTGCTTTTATAGATATTTCTGTTAAACCTTTTGAGAAATACCATTCTACCTTTTCTGTAGGAGCCTGCATATATATAGTAAAGCCTCCAGGCCTTTTAGTTATTTTTTCTATAACAACAGGAGATTTATTTAAAATATCCTCCTCCATCCATTCCTCTGTCAGTACATCAACAGCAACACCATTAACTTTTATTTTAAGTTCTTCCATAAAATCACCCCTTGACTTGCGTTTGTGTTTTTTATGTATTACCTTTAATAAGGTAAGATATCTGCCAGGGATTTGGGGAAGGGGGCTACATCCCCTCTATTTCTTTTAAAAGCTCTTCCACCATTTCTTCCTCTGAAACCCTTTTTACAGGCTGTCCATGTTTAAACAGGATGGCAGATTTGTTTCCGCAGGCAAGTCCTACATCAGCTTCCCTTGCCTCTCCTATAGCATTAACAACACAGCCCATTATAGCTACTTTTAAAGGTTTTTTTATATGTTTAAGTTTTTCTTCAACTTTACTTACAATCTCAGGGAGATTTACCTCTATTCTCCCGCAGGTTGGACAGGATATGATTTCAACCCCCCTTCTTCTGAGACCTAAAGCCTGTAAAATCTGATAAGCAACATCAACCTCTTCTACAGGATCTGCAGTTAAAGAGACTCTGATTGTATCACCAATTCCCATATAAAGAAGAATTCCAAGCCCCACAGCAGACTTTACAGAGCCTCTTCCTGAAGGTCCTGCCTCTGTAATGCCTATATGAAGGGGGATATCTGTTTTCTCTGCAAAAATTTTATTAGCTTGTACATTCTGTAAAACATCTGAACCTTTTATAGAAACCTTAAAATTTGTAAAACCAACCTTCTCAAAAAATTCAGACCAGTTTAACGCACTTTCTGCCAGAGCTTCCCCTGACGGAAAACCGTATTTTTCCAATACTGCTTCCTCTAAAGAACCAGAATTAACCCCTAACCTCACAGCAATATTTTTCCTTTTACATTCCTGGAGGATCTCTCTGATTTTACCTTCATCATTTATATTTCCCGGGTTTAATCTTATTCCGTGGATACCGCTTTCAAGGGCAAGAAATGCAATTCTAGGTGAAAAATGTATATCTGCTATAACAGGGATAGGAGACCTTTTGACTATCTCTTTTAAAGCCAATGCATCTTTTTCTGTTGGGGCTGCAACCCTTATTATTTCACAACCTGCCTCCACAAGTCTATTAATCTGGTTTAATGTTTCTTCTATGTTGTGGGTTTTTGTATCAGTCATAGATTGTACAACAATAGGGGCATTACCACCTATCTGCACATTGCCAACAAATACCGGTCTTGTTTTTCTTCTAAGGATCTGATTATTTAACATCGTATCTATAGGCATACTCATCTTTTGGTATTTTTAAAATCTGTCCAGCTTTAATACTATTTCCAACAATATTATTTATCTTTTTAATTACGTCAATAGAAACGTTGTATTTTTTTGAAATCCTGTATAGGGTTTCCCCCTTTTTAACAATATGGTTTATATAAACCCTTTTCCTGTAACTCACTTTTTTTACTTTTGGGGAAACTGAATTTCCCTCTGTTGGAATATATACGTTGTAGCCTTTTATCACGATACCTTTTCTAAAATGGGCATTATAAAGCTTTAAAAGACCGTAATCTATATCGTAAATATAGCTTATCTTTCTAAGGGAGGTGTTAATCCTGGCTTTTTTCTTTTTGAGTTTTATGTTTTTTTTCTGGGGATATATACCGTATTTTCCTGGATTTTTTGAAATCAAAAGTGCAGCAATAAATTTTGGAACATACTCCCTGGTTTGTTGGGGAAGTTTGTATTTTATATCCCAGAAATCCTCTGTCCTGTGGTTCATTCTGTTTAGTACACACCCTTCTCCACAGTTGTAAGCTGCTATTGCCAGATCCCATCTTCCAAACATGTTGTACAGATATTTAAGATACTTTGCCGCTGCTACAGTTGATTTGTATGGATCCCTCCTCTCATCAACATATCTGTTTATCCTAAGGCCAAACCTTTTACCTGTCCCTTTAAGGAACTGCCATAAACCAGCTGCTCCAGAAACAGATGTAGCGTAAGGATCAAAACCGCTTTCAATAAAAGGTAAATAAGCAAGGTCTTCAGGAAGATCATACCTTCTAAAAACAGCCTTTATCATTGGAAGATAAAGATTAGCCCTTTCAAGAACCCTTTGGGAGTATTTTTTATTTTTTACAGCATAAAAATACAAAAATTTTCTTATATCACCATCTCTATTTATTCTTATTCCAAGCTTTTTTGATTCTCTTCTTACATAAGAATATTCCTCTTCATCTAAAGGCTCTAAATTCTCATATTTAGAACTTCTTACAACTATTATCTCTTCATATTTTCCAGATTTTTTTACTTTTACTTTCGGGGGATGTGCCCTGTAGTAACCGTCAGGATAGTGGGATTTTGTGGAACATGAAAAAAGAAAGGCTGGAACAAAAAACAAAACAATTAAGAGCCAGCCTTTCTTTTTCATAACTTAATCCTTTACTAGATTTTTATTATTTTCAGCTATACTTTTAACATATTCGTCAAAAATTCCAGTTATTTTATGGTCTTTTATATTGTTGTTTTCATCCATAAGAACAAGGTTTACTTTAAAGTTCTTTAGCTCTTCCTCTTCAATATCTGCCCAGGAAACAATAATAATAAGGTCCCCTGCATGTCCAAGTCTTGCAGCAGCCCCGTTTAAAATACACTCACCACTGTACCTTGCCCCTGGAATAACGTAAGTTGAAAATCTGTGTCCGTTATTTACGTTATAAACTTCTATCTTTTCAAAAGGAACTAAATTAGCAGCTTCCATTATTGCTTCATCTAACGTTAAAGACCCCTCATAATGAAGGTCTGCACCGGTTATTGTTATTCTGTGGATTTTTGATTTTAAAACTGTTCTTTTCATTTTAAAAATCCCTCTCTACAATATATTTTGCAAGGTTTTCCAGTTGTTTAAGATATTCATTCTGTGGAAAATTATCAAGCTCTTCAACAGCTTTGTCAACAAGCTCCCTTGCTTTTAATAAGGTTTTTTCAAAACCACCCTTTTCTTTTACCATATTCTTTACTTTTTCTATATGCTTTTTATCAGGATTGATGCTCCTTATAACAGATTTAACAAACTCTATCTCATCCTCAGATAAATCTTTTAAAACAGATAAAAGGGGATAGGTTATTTTTCCTTCCCTTAAATCATTACATACAGGTTTTCCAAGTTTTTTTTCATCTGCAGTATAATCTAAAAGATCATCAATAAGTTGAAAGGCAAGGCCTATATTAAGACCATAGTTGTAAGCACTATTTTTTTGCTCCTGGGTTCCACCCCCTAATGAAGCCCCAACATAACAGCAACTTCCAAATAAAACAGCTGTTTTTCCTTCTAATATCTGAAAGTACTCTTCAAAACTCATATCTATATCGCCAATTTTCTTTAACTCAAGAAGCTGACCTTCTGACATTTTTTTCACAGCATCAGAAACATTTCTTATCATATCAATATCACCGTATGTTGAAAAAAGATAAAGGGCATTAGCATACATATAGTCCCCTGTTAAAACAGTTGTATCATTTCCAAAAACCCTGTTTGCTGCAGGTTTTCCTCTCCTTGTTTCTGCACCATCAACAACGTCATCATGTAAAAGGGAAGCTGTATGCAGATATTCCATGGCAACAGCAAGGGGATAATCCCTATCCTCATTATCTCCTTTCAAAAGCTTTGAAAATGTTAAAACAAGAACAGGCCTTAGTCTCTTTCCACCACTTGAAAGAATATAATTCCCAACCTTCAGTATCCATTCAACATAGCTATCAAGATACTTTGCCAGCTCTTCCTCTATTCTGTCTAAAACCACTTTTTCAAGCATTTTAAAACCTCTATTAAAGCCTTTATTGAAATCACAATTATAGCAACATTCCTAAAACTTACAAGATATCTGAATCAAGTGCGCCCGGCAGGATTCGAACCTGCGACCCCCGACCCCGGAAATCGGTGCTCTATCCTACTGAGCTACGGGCGCTTTTATAAGACTTTTTAACCTTTCCATGTTGATAGTATCCCAGTTTCCAACCTTTGGAGTTTCAAGTATAAAAGGTAGTTTTGAAAAGTAATCATCATTTAAAAAAAGTTCAAATCCTTTATAACCTATATAGCCTTCCCCTATGTGCTGGTGTCTATCCTTTCTGGAGTTAAAGGGGGTTTTAGAGTCATTACAGTGGATAACATGAACATTTTCAAGTCCTATAAGTTTATCCAGTTCCTCTTTGTAAGAATAAAATCCTTCCTCCTGATTTATCCTGTATCCGGCAGAATACAGATGACAGGTATCAAGACATACCCCTACCTTTTCCTTTGAAAATGGCTCCATAAGTTTTACAAGTTCTTCTGTAGATTTTCCAATTTCTCCTTTTTGTCCAGCAAGGGTTTCAAATAAAAATACTGTATTTTTTGGTTTTACTACGGAAAATACCTCTTTTAGACTATCAATGATATTTTTAACTGCCGTTTCCTCAGGCAGGCCTTTTGATTTTCCAGCATGGATAACATAAAAATCAATATCCAGTTCCTCACAGAGCTTAAGTTCGTTAATAACCCCCTCTATAGATTTTTTTCTTAAATCTTTGTCCCCTGAAGCAAGATTGAAAAGGTAAGAAGAGTGGACAACAGTAGGAGATATACCTGTTTTAATTTTTTTTTCTTTAAAAAGTCTTTTTTCATAATCTGATCTTTCCTTCCACTTCCACGAACGGGGAGAGGAGACAAAAAACTGAATTGTCTGTGCCCCTACTTCCTTTCCTCTATCAAAAACAAGATCAAGGGATTTTGATGATGATACATGGGTTCCTATTTTTACCATAGTTTTAGCCTGTAAGCTCCTGTTATATATGGATTTGTTCTTTTTTCTTCTCCTATTGTTGTGGTAGGGCCGTGCCCACTGTAAACAACAGTATCTTCCGGAAGGTTTATTAATTTCCTTAAAGAATTCATAAGCTGGTTCAAATTCCCTCCTGGAAGATCCGTCCTTCCAACACTTCCCCTAAAAATCGTGTCTCCAGAAATCAAAATACCGTTTTTCCTGTCATAGAAACATACGCTTCCTGGTGTATGTCCTGGGGTTTCTATAACCTCAAGTGTGGATTTTCCAACCTGAATTTTCATTCCCTCTTCCAGATTTTTATCTGGCTTTGGACAAGGGTAAGCATCTATCATATCAGCAAAACCTGGAAATATATCATTATCAATAAGGAATTCATCTTCCCTGTTCATTAAAAAGGGAATATCAAATTCCTTTCTTAAAAAACCTACCTGTCCCACGTGATCCAGATGTCCGTGGGTTGCAAGTATAACAGCAGGTTTTAAATTGCCAAGGGCATAAACAATTCTTTCCCCTTCAGCTCCAGGGTCTATTATTGCTGTTTCCCCTGTTTCTTCATCAATATAAAAAACCGTATTTTCCTGAAGGGGACCTACAGTAAGAACCTTTACCATTTTACCTTTCCCTGGAATTTTATATAAATAAAGCTAGAAGCTTTCTAAATTATTTCAAATATTTTGTATCAACAAGGGTTGTTGTGTATATTCCTTTAATAAAATCCTCATCCTCAAGGATCTTTTT
>CAZHWB010000108.1:0-37374 GCA_964536105.1 uncultured Aquificales bacterium
CAACACCTGCTGATTGGGAAATAGAAAGAAGCAGAGGAATTATCGTAGAGCAGATTATAAGGCCTACAGGCTTACTGGACCCAGAAATAGAAGTAAGGCCAACAGAAGGTCAGATAGACAACCTGATATCAGAAATATGGAAAATAAAAGAAAGAAATGAAAGGGCTATAGTTATTACACTCACAAAGAAAATGGCTGAAAATCTGGCGGATTATTTGATAGAAAGGGATATAAAAGCTGTTTACCTCCATTCAGAAATTGACACAATTGAAAGGGCAAAACTGATAAAGGAACTAAGAGAAGGAAAATATGACGTAATAGTTGGTGTTAATCTTCTCAGGGAAGGAATTGACATGCCAGAAGTTTCCCTGGTTGCCGTTCTTGATGCAGATAAACAGGGTTTCTTACGTTCAACTACAGCTCTTATCCAGATAATAGGTAGAGCAGCAAGAAATGTTAACGGAAAAGCGATTTTATACGCAGATACAATAACCCCAGCAATGGAAAAAGCAATTGAAGAAACAAACAGAAGAAGGAAAATCCAGAAAGAATACAACCAGAAACACGGAATAACACCAAAGAGTGTATCCAAAGAGATAAAAGAGCTTATATCCCTTGAAGAGATAGGAATTTATGAATATGCAGACTATATCCCTGAAGATGTTGAAACAGAAGAAGACCTTATTGAAAAAATAGAAAAATTAGAAAAAGAGATGTGGCAGGCAGCAGAAAACTGGGAATTTGAAAAAGCAGCTGAGCTTAGAGACCAGATTGAAAAACTTAGAAAGCTTATAGGGGTAGTTAGCTAATCTCTGACTACCACCTCTTCAAAATACTTTTCTATAGATTTTTTTATGTCAAAAAGCTCTTTTCTACTAAAACTACTAAAATGCCTAAAACTAGTGTCAATTAAATTTCCATCAGGATAAAAATTCTGTAGAACGTATCTTTTTGAGCCTTTTATCAAAGAAACTATCCTTTCTATATCTAAATAGCTGTGAATTCCTTTTATAAG
Organism: uncultured Aquificales bacterium; assembly: GCA_964536105.1. Lineage (GTDB taxonomy): Bacteria > Aquificota > Aquificia > Aquificales > Hydrogenothermaceae > JAADDV01. Next base: position 1,016 of record CAZHWB010000108.1, read on the forward strand.
GGTAGTTCTAAACTCATAATCCACATTTCCAGCCTTTATTATAGAAATAGAACTTTTTAATTTTTCTTTATCAACAGCAACCCCAGAAAGTTTTCCGTATTTCTCAAGGGGAGCCTTTATATCCATGGCAATATAATCAACAAGCCTTTTCTGTATGAGATTTTCTATAACATCTGGATTTAGACCATTTGTATCAATCTTTACATAAAATCCAAAATTTTTTATATTTTTTATGAAAAGTTCAAGGTCCCTCTGGACTGTTGGTTCTCCACCTGTTACAACAACCCCCTGAAGTTTTCCTTTTCTTAAACTCAAAAACTCAAAAAACTCCTCTTCTTCCAAAGTTTCAGAAAAAAACCCTGGAATAACAAGCTCTCTGTTGTGGCAGTATGGACATCTGAGATTACAGCCCTGTAAAAACACAACAGCAGAAATTTTTCCAGGATAATCTATTAATGAAAATTTTGTAAACCCTGCTATATTCATCTTACTTTTTAAAAATAAATTCTGTACATTTTTCTATCTTTAAACTCCTCTTTCTTTCCTTCATTCCACTGTTTTACAGGTCTAAAATATCCAACTATCCTGGAATAAACTTCAGTTTCTTCTCCACATTGGGGGCATCTACTGTGTTTTCCTGAAATATAACCGTGGGACGGACATACACTAAAGGTAGGGGTCAGTGTAAAGTAGGGTAGTTTATAGTTTTCACATACAGTTTTAATAAACTGCTTTACAGTTTCTTTATCTGTAATTTTTTCACCTATAAAGAAATGGATAACCGTTCCCCCTGTATATTTTGTTTGCAGGGAGTCTTGATGTTCAAGGACAAAAAAAGGATCATCACTGTAATATACAGGAAGATGGGTTGAGTTTGTGTAATATGGAGCTGCCCCTTTTTTATAATCTTCTTCATTTGCAACAATAATATCCCTGTACATCTCTTTATCAATTTTTGCAAGCCTGTATGAAGCCCCTTCAGCTGGGGTAGCCTCCAGGTTGTAGTTATTTCCTGTTTCCATCTGGAAGGAAATAAGCTTTTCATTTATAAATGTTAAAACCCTTTCAGCAAAATCCTTTCTTTTTACAATATCCTCCCCAAAAAGATTAAGACAGGCTTCATTCATTCCAATAATGCCGATAGTTGAAAAATGGTTTTTCCAGTATTCCCCTGTTTTTGATTTTATACTTCTAAGGTAAAACTTTGAATAAGGATAAAGCCCATTTTCAGTTAACTGCTCTAAAAACTCCCTTTTAACTTCTAAACTTTCCTTTGCAAGCTCTAAAAGATTTCCCAGGTTTTCAAAAAATTCCATCTCATTTCTGGATATGTATCCAAGCCTTGGAAGATTTATAGTTACAACACCAATAGAACCAGTCAGAGGATTTGCCCCAAATAAACCTCCTCCTCTCTTTTTTAACTCCCTAACATCAAGCCTCAATCTACAGCACATACTCCTTGCGTCATTTGGATCAAGATCAGAATTTATAAAGTTTGCAAAATAGGGAATTCCATATCTGCCTGTCATTTCCCACAATTTGTTAAGAACAGGATTATCCCAGTCAAAATTTTCAGTTATATTGTAAGTGGGTATAGGAAATGTAAATACCCTACCAGAGGCATCCCCTTCACTCATAACTTCAAAGAAAGCCTGATTTATCATATCCATCTCTTTCTGAAAATCTTTATACTTTTCCTCTTTTACCTCACCACCTACAACCACATATTGATCTGCATAAGGGGAAGAATCAGCCTTTAGATCAAAGGTAAGGTTTGTAAATGGCGTTTGAAATCCAACTCTAGTTGGAACATTAAGATTAAAAACAAACTCCTGAATAGCCTGTTTCACATCTTTATAGGATAAATTGTCGTATCTTACAAATGGAGCAAGAAGAGTATCAAAGTTTGAAAAAGCCTGTGCTCCAGCAGCTTCACCCTGAAGGGTATATAAAAAGTTTACAATCTGCCCGAGGGCAGAGGAAAAATGTTTTGGTGGTTTGCTTTCAGCTTTCCCATAGGCCCCTTTAAAACCTGTAGTCAGTAAATCAAATAAATCCCAGCCAACACAATAAACACTTAAATTCTGTAAATCATGAATATGGAAAAAGCCGTCCCTGTGGGCGTTAGATATTTCTTTACTGTAAACCCTTGTGAGCCAGTACTCCCTCGTTATTTCTGAAGAGATATAAAAGTTCAACCCCTGCAGAGAGTATGTTGTATTGCTGTTCTCATAAACCTTCCAGTCTAATTTTTTTAAATAGCTATCTATAAGATAAGCGCCCATAGCTCCTCCAATATATAGTGTATTAATGTAATAACATACTATATATTGTGTAATATAAAACTCCATATAAAAGGTGTAATTGATTTAATTCAAGTTCTAAACCGATTTGGAAAAATTCCTTAAATTCCCGAAATATTTATGTTTCTATGCTAAAATAAGCATTTGCTTTTATTCTTTGTGTAAGGAGGAAATCATTGCGACCAGATGGAAGAAAACCTACCCAGATAAGAACCGTTAAAGTTGTAAGGGATTTCAATATTTATGCAGAAGGTTCAGTTTTAATAGAAGTTGGAAATACTAAAGTTATAATTACTGCATCTGTGGAAGACAAGGTACCTCCATTTTTAAGGGGAACAGGTCAAGGATGGATAACCGCCGAATACGCTATGCTTCCAAGATCAACTGAAACAAGAAACATAAGGGAAGTTGTAAGGGGCTCCCCTTCAGGAAGAACACAGGAAATTCAGAGGCTAATAGGCAGATCTTTAAGGGGTGTCGTAGATTTGAAGAAACTCGGGGAAAGAACATTATGGGTTGACTGTGATGTTATTCAGGCAGATGGAGGAACAAGGGTAACATCCATAACAGGAGCTTTTATTGCAGTTGCAGATGCCATGATAAAACTAACTGAAAGTGGAAAATTAAAGCAAAATCCTTTAAAAGATTACGTTGCAGCTATAAGCACAGGTATCGTAGGAAAGGAAGTTGTCCTTGATCTTAATTTTAAAGAGGATTCCTCCGCAAAAGTTGATATGAACCTTGTTATGACAGGAAGCGGACAATTTGTTGAAGTTCAGGCCACCGGAGAAGAATACTCATTTACACAGGAAGAGTTTGATAAAATGCTTGAATATGGAAAACTTGGAATAAACAAACTTTTACATATACAAAAGCAGTTTATAGAGGGAATACCTTCAATAGGACACTGGAAAAGAACAGATATAAAAGAATTTGTTTACATAGATAAAGATTAAATCCCTATAAGGGAGGGGGCTAAAGGATTTTTTCAACAGTTTCCATAAGCTTTTTGGCTGATTTTTCCCAGCTAAAAAGCTGTACCCTTTTTAGTCCTTTTTGTATAAGTTCTAGCTGGAGTTTTTTATCGTTTATTAATGTTTCAATACCCTTTGCTATATCCTCGATACTGTAAGGGTTTACATAGTAAGCAGCATCTCCACAAACTTCAGGTAAACTTCCAGCATTTGAAACTATCACCGGAGTTCCGCAAGCCATAGCCTCAAGGGGAGGTATACCAAAACCTTCAAATTTAGACGGCAAAACAAAAATTTCTGCAGTGTTATAAAGTTTCACAAGATCCTCATCAGACACATAACCTGTAAAGTGTATATCCTCTCTACCTTCCACAAGACGTGAAATATTGGAATTACTGAAAACCTTTTTATTAATGCCACCAACTAAGTACAGTTTATATTTTTTCAATTTGCCTGCATTTTTTAACAAAATAAACGCCTTTATTAAAGATTCTAGATTTTTATAAGGCTGAAGGGTTGCAACAGAAAGGATTAATTTTTCCTTTTTAAGGGATAAACGTTGAAAGTGTTTACTAACACTATTGTATATAACAGTAAACTTCTCTTCATGAATACCTAATTGGGAAGATATATCCTTTTTTGAAAACTCACTTACAGTAAAAATATGACGTGAGTTTTTTGCTATTCTTGGAATTAAAAAACTATAAACTGCATAAAACTGTCTGGATACAGAATCGGGAAAGTGCTTCCAGCTTATATCGTGAATCGTTACTACCTGATTTTTATACATCAGGGGAGCTACATTTACTAAATTTATTAACAGCGGATTACCTTTTGTTTTTAAATATAACGGTAAGTCAACCTGTTCCCAGAGGTAACCTGTAGATTTTCCAACAACTTTAACATCCAATTCATCGGCTATCTCTCTGTGAATTATATTCTTTGGAGAAATAAAATTTATATCTGGATTTAATTTTTTTAACTGCTTTGAAATTTCTACAGCAAAACGCTGGGCTCCTGTAATCTTTTGGGTTAAAAAACGGCAGTTAACGTAAATATCCATTCAATCCTCCATTTTCCAGATCAGTAATAAAATATTGAAAATTCATATTATAATATATAGGTTTGTTAATTTTTCTGGAGGCTGTTTAATGGACAGGAGTCTTGTTATATTAGGTTCCCAATGGGGTGATGAGGGGAAAGGGAAAATTGTTGATCTTCTTGCCCCTGAATACGATTTTGTTGTTAGATACCAGGGGGGAAGTAATGCAGGCCATACTGTAATAGTTGGGAACAAAAAATATGCCCTACATCTTATCCCATCTGGGATTTTACATCAAGGGAAAAAAAATCTTATAACAAATGGTGTTGTTGTAGCTTTAGAGGAACTTTTAGAGGAAATGAATAAAGTAAAAGATGTTGTTGGAAATTTTGAAGGAAAGCTTTTTATAAGCGATAGGGCCCACGTTGTATTCCCCCATCACAAATTATTAGATAGTCTTTCTGAAAAAGCAAAAGGAAAAGATAAAGTCGGAACTACGTTGAAAGGTATCGGACCTGCCTACATGGCAAAATATGCAAGAACAGGAATTAGAATAGCTGATTTATTTGATCCCCCTTATTTTAAAAACAGGTTAGAAAAAGCCATGTTTGAAGCTAAAGAGATAGCCGAAAAAATCTATGGGGAAAATTTTGAATTAGATGTAGATAAAGTTTATACAGATACCCTGAGAATGTTTGAACAGATAGCTCCCCTTGTTACAGATACATCTTTGATGCTTCATAAAGCTTTAAAAGAAGGAAAGAAGGTTTTATTTGAAGGTGCTCAAGGAACAATGTTAGATATAGATATGGGGACATACCCTTATGTAACTTCTTCAAATGCATCTGCGTTAGGACTTTGCAACGGAACAGGGGTATCCCCTAAACTTGTAGGACAGGCCAAGGTTTACGGTGTAAGCAAAGCCTATGTTACAAGGGTAGGAGCAGGCCCTTTCCCAACAGAACTAAATGATGGAATTGGACAGAAGCTAAGGGACGAAGGTCATGAATATGGAACAACCACCGGAAGACCCCGCAGAACAGGATGGCTTGATCTGGTAGCTTTAAGATTTGCTGCAAGAATAAACGGTATGGACGGCCTCATTATTACAAAGTTAGATGTCCTTGATCATTTTGAAGAAATAAAGGTTTGTGTAGCTTATGAGTATAATGGAAAAGAAATAAAAGACTTTCCTGCCCAACTAAACATACTTGAAAAGTGCAGACCTGTATATAAAACATTAAAAGGCTGGGATAAAAGCACAAAAGGACTAAAAGATATAAATCAGCTTCCTGATGAGGCCTGGGAATTTATAAAAACAATAGAAGAGGAAACTGAAACACCGGTTGTAATGCTCTCCACAGGGCCTGAAAGAACAGAATACATATGGATAAAACATTAGGAGGCCTGATAATGAAAGACCCAGCCCATTTAAGGCTCCATGAAGGAACACCTTCCACAGTATTACAAAAAATAGCCGATCTGCACGCTACAGATATCCTTATACTACTTGTTATTATTCTTGTTCTTACAGTAGTTTCTTTTATAGGATTGAAAAAATGGAATGAAAAAAAACCAGAAAATGAAAGAAAATCTGATTTTATTCTTTTTCTAATAGCTTTACATGTTGGTTTTTTTGGAACTGTTTTATTCTTTGTTTACAGAGTTGTTATTATAGGATTAGAGCATCTAGCCGGAGGCTGATCAGCTCTCAGCTAGATGCCTGTTTTTAATCTTTTCTACAGCAAAACAGCAGGTTTCAATAATTTCTTCTTTACTGAATTTTTTTACAGGATTTATTGTAGATGGTTTAATCTCATCTACCTTCAGGTATTTATCCTCCTTTTTTAGCACATACCATTTTATTTCCTCAAATGGGTAAGAATTTAAATAATCCTGATAAATACTTGAAAATACATCCTGGAATTGAGTTTGAACAGGGAAATACCCCTCGTTAAATATATCATCAAAATAAACAGCCCTGTCCTTTATACCAACCCTGTATTCCCTGCTTTCATCTTTAATATTTAAGTGAATTTTATTAAAAATCAGATCACCGTTTAAAACGTTGGATTTTTGAAAAAATATGTAGGATATTTCATCTCTATAATCAAGAATTTTTTTGAAAAAATCTGTATAAACATCTGCCACATCTTTTATTTCATCCTCTGTTATGTTAGCAGTTATATCTTTGTGTTTTAAAGGAATATCCTTTTCTGAAATCATATGAACTGAATGATTTTTACAATCACATTGAAAATTAATTTTATTTTCCAGTATAGAAAAAAGCTTAAAAGACATGCTCACGGAAGTATCCTTTTCTGTTAATACAAGTTTTGGCCCATAAAAACCTGCCAGCCCATGCATGTGAAAAACAGCCTTATCCTCTTTATCAACTAATGATATTTCTTCTTTATTTAAGCTTTCAGCTAAAAAACCCTTAAGACTTTCAAAAATATCACTTACTAAAAAATTCATAACTTCAACCCTCCTGAGCAGGTTAATGATATTCTAATAAAAAATTATAGGATATTTAAAATTATTTTTTAATTTTCAAGCGCAACAAAATAACTATTTGATAGTAATTACATTTTTTATTAAGAATACATTAAATATCTTTGCTTAAGCACTGTATAAAAGATATATATTAATAGCTAAAGTAATAATAATACAGAATATAAATCTTATATTTCTATAGCTAAAGCAAAAGTTATTTTGTAAATACTTATCTTTTTTATAAAATTTCCCTTGAAAAAATTAAAGTTACTAAATAGACAGCTAATATACTATAATAGTAAAAAAACCTTAGAGAGTGGTATGTTAAAAGAAATACTTAAAAGGAAAGAAAACCCAGAAAAAGTAAAACCTGTATTAGAAGAAACAGAAAAGTTCTTACGCAACCTTGAAAATAAGTTCCCTACATTGGAAAAATTTTTAAAAAATGAAAAAAATATACTACATGTTAGAAAAAGTTCTATAGATTTTGTAAAAAAACATTTAAAAAACTTTAACAAATGGAACATAAGGGAACTTGGATATAAACTTTTTGACAACCTAAAAATAAACATGGAAGAGGACACTTCTATAAAACTAATATTTCTTCTATTTACAGATGCTGTATCTGAGTTAAAACCGGAAGCTGTTCCTATGGTGTTCTTCTATAATGGTTATCCCCTTGTTAAAAAACACGGCATCATTCTGGATTTTAATATAATGCCTTTTTTAATCCAGACTGTAGAAGAACTATCCCCTGAAAAAAGACATAAACTTGTACTTAAACTTTATAATGAAAAAGAACTCCTTTTAAATGGAATATCCAAGCATTTATCAGAACTAAACTTTTTTATTTTAAATCTTTTAGACAAGGTTTTATACAAAGAAATTATTCCCTTTGAAGATATTGTTGAGAAGAAGGCAGAAAAGTTTGAACCTAATAAAGAAACTTTAAAACTAATTATAAAAGCTGTTTTTTCTGCCCTTACAGAAAAATACCTTCATCAAAAGGAAGCCTTCCCTGGATTATTGGATAAAAAGCAGAACATATACTTTTCAAAAATAAAAAACTACATAAAGAAAAACCTTGAAGATAAAGATGAAATACTTTATTTAAAGGAAACGGCAAAAGCAGATGAAGAAAGTACAGAAAACAGGATTACTGCAGTAAGAAATTATGAAAACCAAAAAAATGTATTTGATGAAAGTTTAAAAAGAAAAGAAATTCCGGATATAGAAAAAATTGAAAATATCTTTTGGTTATTAGGTATTGAACATATAAATCCAGTTTTACTGCTTAGATACTATGATACAGACGATATTCTCTACTTTGTCCACGATACATTTAAACAAGCCCAGGATGAAGGATTTTTAACAGAAGATTTTAAAGAGCAGATGAGATATTTTCTACTTAAGCTGTTCCAGTACCCATATATATCAAAAGGCTTTTTAAACAAAAAGATTCTTGATAAACCAATAAATCTTTTATACGAAAATGATTCTTTATTGAAGGGAAATTACCTTTATTTCACCAGAAGATATGATGAGTTTTTAGAAATTGAAAATCATATAAAAGAAAAAACACAGGATATAAAATTAAAAAAGCTACTGGCAGGTTTTTATACAAATAAAATATCAAAGGAGGATCTTTCAGGCTGGCTTTCTCTGGAAAGTTCCCCAGAGGGTCAGTTTTTTTATCACCTCTTTACAGACTCACTTCACACACTACCTGAAAGTAATGAATATAAATATATAGCAGATCTTTATCTGGTTAAAGCTGACAAAAATGATATTGTAAAAATAATAGGAGAAGAGGGGTTATACACCCTTATTCTTAGAATACTTGGATTTTATCCATATGAAAAAACCCTTTTAAATCTGGCTGATATCCGTATTTAATACCAGTTGGAAGGATCCATTATGTAAGCTGGAGTATATTTATAAATTCTATCTATAACTGTTCCCCTACCTACCAATTGGCCTATATCTCTATTAAATATAGACATTGAAATCACGCCCCTTCTTGGGGTGTCTGTCATCTGGAACATTCTAAATGGAATAGCAATGAAAAATCCATACTCCTTTTTGGATCTGTTCCAGTAGTTTTTAAAACCTTTAGAGTTTGAGTATGTATACCAGGCACCTACATCAAACCCTTTCCAGCTTCTACTAAAGGTAAATCTAACACCCCTATCTCCACCTAAAAATCTTGCCAGAGTGATAACTGTTCTAACATTTAGCCCTGGAACGTATGTATAAAAATCAAAATAAAAATCCTTAAATGTGTAATCTTCATAAATCAGCTTAAAGGAATTTTTATAATCCCTTTTTTTCACAACATCACCACCGATACCAACAGCAAAAATTCCATCCTTCAGGATATAAAAAATATCACCGCCAATTCCCGCATACATCGGCTCTAAAAAACCTGCCTGGATATTTATAAACTGATTTTTAAAATAAGAATCAAAATAAACAACTTTTAAACTTGTTAAATATGGATCCATATTATTAAAGTAGTAAACAAAATCACTTCTTATTGGAACCTTTTCATAGGGTCTGGACTTTAATGTTATATTTTTATAAAAGGGTATTTCCCCTGCACCTACAATCTGTAGATTTTTATTTATATAAAAGGAGAAGGGAAATAGGAGTTTTAGCTTATAGGCAATATATCCACTTCTATCAGCAAACTTAGTATCAAGCTTTAACCTGTATCCTAAAGAGTATCTTTTTGTATATATAGGATAAACCCTTTCCCTGGGGTATTTTATTCCTCCAAGGGAAAAGTTTTTCATATCTAAAAAATTAAAATCTAAAGGCTCCCTGTATATTCTTTTTAACTGTTCCCTATAAGAAACAACCGGAAAACCTGCAGATTTTAAAACAACCTCAACATACTTGATATTTTTATTTTTTGGAGGATAATCCCTTATAAGCTCAAATATTTTTAAAAGGGCTTTAGCATTAGAAAGGTAACCTTTATTTTCAAGATCCATACATAAACAATCACCTTTTGTATACACAGAGATATTTCTAAAACCTATCCTATAAAGACCATAGGAAATAAAATCCTCATATGAAAGATTATGCTTTTTTATAAAATCCTCTGCAGATCCTTTTAAAACAAATCTCCTTTCTATGTGGGGAAGCCACGGCTCCCCAAGCTTCATATTAAAAGCTACATTAAATCCAAATGCATCTCCATACTGGTATGAGAGGATTGTCTGAAAAATTTTATTGAAATTGATTTTTAAACCAAAATTGTATTTAGATTTCTTTTTTGGAAAGGCTTTACGTATTTTTTCCAATCTTTTTTTATCTTTTACCTTATAATGCTGTATCAAAACAAGTTTTTCATAATTAAAATCAATTGGGCTGTATTCCCATAAAAAAGACAGCCTTGGATGTACAAAAATCTCTCCACCTGCAAAAAAACCATCAAATCTATTATGTCCATATCCAACTGTTACATCCATGGGGATTATATAAGGGTTATATTTAGAAGCTACAATATACTCCCCCTTAAATAAGCCAGTTCCAACAAAATCTATAGCACCTACAGCCACAGCAGGTAAAAAACGACCCTCTTTTTTCAAAAGGAACTTCAGGTGGGGGGATTGGTCTTTATAGGATCCAAATTTCTTTGAAAAGCCAGGTTCTACAACCCTTACATCTAATTTGTATATATCTGTAACCCTTAAACCGGCTTCTAATCTCGGTAAAAGGCCTATTGTAGCATAGTAGATACTATAAGGCCTGATCTGGGAATATCCTATCCTCAGGTGTCCATCCTGAAGTATCCTTGCAGATGGAAGTTCAAGCAGTCCAATATATCCCATATTAGAGGGTGTTTCCATAAGGGGAAGCTCTGTTTTCCAGACAGCATCAAAAGGGTTATACTCCTTTGCAAAAGCCACCCCAAAGAAAAAAACAAAAAGGAGAATGTATATTATGTAATACATTTACAACCTCTTAGCTAAAACAGCTGTAGATATTGACTGGAATATAATCTGGGTTATATCCCTTAAAAGGGGTCTCCACATTATTGGAACTTTCATCTTTGTTGGGACAACAATAGCATCACCCTGCTCCGGTTTATACCTGAGAAAAGAGTTGTATTTAACAAAAACGAAATTTATAGATGCAAACTGCTTTTTAGATAAAACCCTACCATTTGCTTTAATGATATATATATCGTCTACGTCGGCATTATCTTTCAAACCACCAACCTGTTCAAGATAATCTTGAACAGTTAAGTTTTTTCTATAGGGGAGGGATATCTGGTTGTAAACCCCACCTAAAACAAGAACATAATTAGGTTTACTTGGTACGTATATATAGTCCCCATCTGAAAGCTCAATATTATCTGGAGAATTTTTTAACTCTTCTAAAGAGTTTGGAATATCAAGGGCTATTCTTCCAAGACCCATTTTTGCTTTCTGCTTCAGGATTGAAAGTAAATGTTTTTGTTTCTGGATAGACATTTCTAAAACTTTTTGTTCTTCCGCTGTTGCCCCTACCGCGCTAATTCCTTCCTCTGACTTTGATAAACTTTCCTCTAAAGCAAGCATAGATATTTGAAGCTGCTGCTGCTGAAGTTTTTTAGCACTTTCCCTTATAAAGATCAAACCTTTTGGATAAGCATCCTCTGTATATCCACCTGCCAGTTTTATTACATCGTATAAACGCATTCCAGGTTTATATTTATAGATACCTGGGTTTTTTACCTCCCCTAAGATTGTAACTGTTTTATCCTTTTCTGTATCTTCTGTTACCTTTAGAAGAACCTTATCCCCTGGATCTAAAAGGATATTCGCCTTTTCATCACCTCTAATTAATAGGTCATACAGATATACTGTTCTTTCATAAACAGAACTTTCCTGGAAACTGTCATTATCCATATCGTTATCATAGGATAAATTTCTTTCCTTTGAAGCTTCAACCTTAGACTCTTTGTATATCTCTACTTTTAACTTCCTAGGCTCAACATCCAGTTTGATATTTCTGATAACATCTAAAAGCCTTATTCCTTTGTAGTAAGGCACTACAAGGGGATTTTTTATAAAACCAGATACAACAATAGGTTTATATATCCAGTCAGGATAAAAAGATACAACATCTTGATTTTTTAATGTTATATTTTTTAGACCTTTTATTACCTCTAAAGGGACAAAGTTTATAACTTCATATCTATTTGTATTTACAATTTTTCTGAGTATTTCTCCATAGTAAAGATTTGTATCAGGTAAAATTCCCACTTTCTCTATTAGATCTTTAAGGGTTGCACCTTTCCTGTAAGGATAAACTCCAGGATATTTTACATGTCCTTTAACCTCTATTTTTCTATCAACAAAACTGCTTAACTGCTCTATATATACAAGATCCCCATCTTTAAGATCAAAAGTGCCTATATGGGATAGGTCTGTGGAATTTACAACGAAACCTACCTTTTCTATTCTGTTTATTTTTATACCGGTAATATTTACAGAAGGTAAAACACCACCTGCCAGAAAAATAAGATCTTTTAATGTTTTTTCATTTTTTATCTCATAAATTCCCTTTCTTTTTACAGCACCTGCAACAGCAACAAGTTTTCCAACAGCCGGAACGTATATACTGTCATTTTCTTTAATTGAAACATCTATAGGAATCCCCTTAACGAAAAAGTCGTAAAGATCCACTTCTATCTTTTTAATCTTTCCTTTTTCCTTTCTCCTGATAAGAACCCTTCTCAAGGATCCATCTTTTGAAATCCCACCAGCTAAAGAAAGAACATCAAGGAGGGTCACATTTCCCCTTACCATTATGATGCCTGGTTTTTCAACAAAACCGGTTACATAAACAGGATATTCCCTGAGTTTTCCTAAAGTTACGTCAACTTCAAAATTTTTAAACTTTCTTTTTAATGTCTGGACCAAAAGATTTTTTATCTGCTTAACATTAAGTCCCCATACATAAAAAACCCCAAGGTTTGGGATATATATCTTTCCATCCCTATCTATTTCAAAGGAGTAAAAGCCCTGCAAATTTAAAATGTCAACAGGGTCCCCCCACAGATATATATTTATTTGATCTCCAGGTCCTACAGTGTAGTCTTTGCCTATTGGAGCAAAAAGAGATTCAGGTTTTTCCTTAAAGAAGGAATATCCAAACTGTCTTAGTTCTTCCTTCAGACTACCTGTAAATGTTGCTAATCTATCATTAAAGCTCTTTTCTATATAAGAAGTTTTCTCCTCTTTTTGGTATATCACAGAAGGGGTTTTTGTTTCCTGGATCGGCAGACTGTATATCTGTTCATTGTCCTGCTTTACAGCTTCCTGATATACAGTTTCCTGTACAGCTGCAGAACTTCCTAAATATACCAACAAAAGCACAAAAGACAGAAAATATCTGAACATTAAGGATTTACCTCATTTTAGAACTTTTTATTTTATTTTAGTTATTTTATCAAATTAAAAATAATAATAATAGGTTGTGGATAACCTGGAAAATTAGGCTAAAAACGTTGATATTTCTTGTTTTTAACCTGTGGATAACTATGTGGATAACTTGTGGATAACTTTTTTTAAAAAAAATCCGATTCTCAGAATGACTTACAGATCCTATGTGTTTGTTTTTACAGTTTTTTCAATAATTTAAGGTTGTGGATAACTTTGGTTTTGCGTCTGGGTTATCCACAGGTTTTCTTGAGTTATCCACAACTTTTTACCACTTATCCACAGGTTATCCACAACTTTATCCACAACCCTGTGGATAACTTGTGGATAACTTTTTCACATAATTTTCCTCATAAAATAGATAATATGCATGTATTAATATCTTCTTAAAAGAATATGTATGAGGTGGTAGGATTGAGGAAAATGTACTACCAGATGCTTGAAAAACTAAGAAAAGCAGGTATTGTAGAGGGAATATCCCTTATAGTTTTATTTTTTGTTGCCATGCCTGTTAAGTATCTTATGGGGGAACCTATCCTTGTTAGGATATTTGGAACAATTCACGGACTTTTGTGGTTGTACCTTCTTTATACCTTATACCAGGTTTATAAAGCCAACCTTGTAGAGAAAGAGACGGCTGTAAAAATCGTTATAGCTTCTGTTATTCCTTTTGGGTTTTTATTTATAGATAAAACTGTCAAGCAGTATGAGCATTTAGCCCAATGAAACTTTTTAATATTAATCTGGTGGAAGGTGTTAATATCCCTTCCTGGCTCCTTTCTTCCCTTTTTGCAGGTTACATAATGTATCTTGTTGACCTTGCCCTTGAAGGCTGGTTTGGTTTATTTGGAAGTTATAAACTTTTCAAAAGCTGGCTTGTTGAAGCTGACATATTCAGTGGAATAGAGGATATAGCTCTTTTTATAGGTCATGAGCTAAACTCTGTTATTCTATCCCTTTTTTTTGTAAATCCTGTTTTTTATAAACGTTTACCTGAAAATCTTTTTTTTAAAGGTTTATCTTTTGGTATTTTGTGGCATTTAGCTGTTATTTTTGTTTGTGTAGTATTTGGTATTAGCGGTTCCATATGGCTGTACCAGCTTCTTACTATGCCTGTAAAAGAGCATATCTCTTTATTCTTGCTCCATATCGTTTGGGGTCTATCCCTTTCCTATCTTTACAGGCCTAACACTGCAAAGACTCTGGAAGGATAGGGTATTTCTTATCCTTATCCACCTCCCTTACATCTTCAACACCAAATCCATTTTCTTTGAGTAGATTAAAAACTTCCAGAGCCCTTTTTTTATCCTTAAACCCTATTACAATTCCACAGTATTCATATATCTCGTTAGGAACAGGTAGAGAGATGAAATCTGTTATACCTTTCTCTTTCAGGAATTCAATGGCTCTGAAACCTTCAGGTATTGATATAAATGTTATTAGGTATTTAGGTTTTTTTGGTTTAAAGATTTCAAGGAGGTACATTAAGATGTGGAGTTTAACCCCTATAGCATAAAATTTAATTTTTTCCCAGAGGGTATCTCCGTGCCAGCCTTTTCCCCTTTCTAAAATGGCTTCATATTCTCCATTTTTCTTTTCCAGGCTTATAAGTTTGTTTCCTGTATCATGGGCCCATATTTTAATGTCCCTTTCAAACCCTTTATCATTGGCAATGACTTTTACCTTTGCCCCTACTGGAACCTTTTTCAGTTCCCTTGAAAGATGGGCCAGTGGAGTTGGACAGAACATATTTCTGATATCTATAATCCTTTCTACTTGCATATTAATCTCCCTAGAGGTTCTCCACCTAAAAGATGCCAGTGGATATGAAACACTTCCTGGCCTGCATTTTTTCCGCTATTAACAATAAGTCTGAACCCTGTTTCTGCAATACCCTGGCTTTTTGCTATCTCATTAGCCTTAAGTATTAAATGTCCAATTAATGGTTTATGCCTTCCTTCCAGGTAAAGGTTGTTGGGAATGTGCTCTTTGGGAACGATAAGAATATGAACCTTTGCCTGTGGGTTTATATCTTTAAAAGCTATAATAAGGTCATCTTCATAAACAATATCAGCTGGAATTTCCCTGTTTATAATCTTACAGAATACACAGTCAGACATTTTTCTGCCCTCCTTTTTTATAACATTATATATGTTTAGAGGGCCTTTATATCAAGATTTTTCTTTTGGTTTTTTTCTTTTGATTTTTTAACAGCTTCAGATATTATTTCTCTTCCTTTATGTTTATACAGGCATGATTTAAAGGCACAGATCCTGCACATAAAATCATCTGGGTTATATATTTTTCCCATAAAACACCAGTATGTATTTTTTCATGATTTTATATGATTTTGTATGAAAGGTAAATAATATGATTAGTATATCTTTTTATTTAAGGCATGTTTCTTTAATATGCTGTAAAGTTTGTCTATATTCCAGCCTTCTTTTGTTGAGATAATTACACTTTCTTTATCTCCTGTTAAAAGAATTTCATTGCTGTCTTCCAGATATTCTACAGAAGGAATAACTTTGTCTATTTTGTTTAAAACAATAACCTGGGGTTTTTCATGGACATTTATCCTTTTAAGTATTTTTTCTACAGTTTCTAACTTCTCCTGCCAGTTTTCATCTGATATATCAACTACATGGAGTATAAGATCTGTTTCTTCCAGCTCCTCCAGTGTAGCCATAAATGCGTCCATTATCTCTTTCGGCATATCCTTAACAAAACCGACGGTATCAGTTATGACAACTTTTTTCCCTATGTCAGGAAAGTTTATATATGAAGTTTTTGTATCTAACGTTGCAAAAAGCTGGTCAGATATAAATGTATCCCTTTTTGTAAGCCTTTTTAAAAGTGTTGATTTCCCTGCATTTGTATATCCAACTAAAGATACCTTTAAAAGATTTGGATCTTTATTTCTCCATTTTCTCTGCTGGTATCTTTGTTTTTTTATCCTTTCAAGTTCTTTCTTTATTTTAGATATTCTGTCTTTTATTGTTCTGACTTTTATTTCCCCTAATTTTTCCCCTGCCCCTTTGGTTTTCATTCCACCACCAATTCTTGAAAGGGCCTTTCCTTTTTGTCCGTATATCCTTGGAAGTTCATGTTCCAGCATAGCAAGTTCAACCTGAAGTTTTGCCTGTCTTGTTTTTGCTCTTCTGGAAAATATATGTAGTATAAGGTCTGTTCTGTCTAAAACTTCCACCTCTGTTATCTTTTCTATATTTGATATCTGGACAGGGGTTAGTTCAGCATCAAATACAATAGTATCTGCCTCTATCCCTTCTGCCAGTTCTTTCAGCTGTTTTACTTTTCCTTTACCTATGAATGTGGCAGGATCGGGAAAATCTTTTTTTTGATAAAGTTTACCTAGAGTGATACCCTCTGCCGCTTCAACCAGGCCTTCCAGCTCAGATAAGGAGTATTTTAGATCCTTTTCATTTTTATTTTTTGTTTTAATTCCTACAAGTATAGCTCTCATTTATCCTGTCAGGTATATTTTATTAGGTGAGGATATAATAAGCTGTAAAATTTTTATTTCAAGTAAACCTATTTAGTTAAGAGGGCAAAAAGCCCCATTAAGTTTCAGCTACAATTGTACTGATTGCATGCTTGTATATAAGCTGTTTTTCCCCGTTAACATCTAGCAGGATTGTAAACTGATCAGAAGCTAAAATTTTACCTGTAATTCTGGTTCCCCTTGTAAGGTAGATCGTGATTTCTTTTCCCTCTTCTTTGAGTTCTTCTAAAAGTTCATCTTGGATGTTCATGGGAGTTCCTCCATTTAGTTATTTTGATGATATTTTTTAATAATTTTATCTAAAACTTCCCCATTTGTATACCTTGAAATATCTATCCATTCCCACCCTTTTTCTTCCTTAAATTTGCTTCTAAATGCCCTTATCTGTCTTTTAGCAAATTTTTTAGTATTTTTTATGATTTCTTCTTTAGCTTCAGGGAGGGATATTTCCCTTTTTATGTACGGGATTAGCTCCTTATATCCGATTGCCTGCATTGATGTTATTGCCTTTTCGTATCCCATTTTTATTAAATTTTCTGTTTCTTGGATAAGACCCCCTTTAATCATATTATCTACCCTTTTTTCTATCCTTTCCATTATTTCTTCCCGTGGTCTATTTAAAACAAAACCTAAAAATGGATATCTATTTTCTTTAAAAGCATGTTCCTTTATATAGGAAGAAAAAGGTTTGCCTGTTGTATAAAAAACTTCAAGGGCCCTTATAATTCTTTTTTTATCATTTAAATGAATTTTTTTTGCATATTCAGGATCAACATTTTTTAAATTTTCAAACAGCTCTACATTATCCTTCCTGTAAAGTTCCTCCCTTATTTTCCAGTTTCCCTCAGGGGCTTTAGAAAGTCCAAATAAAAGCGCCTGGATATACAGCCATGTCCCTCCAACAACAATAGGTACCTTTTTTCTACTGGTAATTTCCTTTATTTTTTTATCAGCTTCTTCCACAAATTCCTTTACGGAAAATGTGAAAGAAGGCTCAACAATATCTATCAAATGGTGTGGAATTCCCTTTCTTTCTTCTATAGAAGGTTTAGCTGTCCCAATATCCATATATTTGTAAACCATCATAGAGTCTGCGCTTATAATTTCTCCATTTAATCTTTCTGCAAGCTCAATAGACAGTTCTGTTTTACCTGTTGCTGTTGCCCCTGTTATAACAATGATCTTCATGACAGCTTTCCATATGTGTTATTACGTTATTTTAAAATAGATGGAAATCATCAAACCTCAAGTTTGTATCTGTAGAAACCCTTGAAAATAAAAACATTTTTCATATTGTAATGATACTCTATTTTTGATATATTAGCTTGATATACTAAAAAATTTAAAGAGAGAAGGTATTAGATGACACCACAGGAGCGTTATAAAAAACTTAAGGAACATTTACTTGAAGAAAATCCTGTACTTGTTGATGTTATCGATGAGTACAGGGAGCTTGATAAGATAGCAAAGAAGATAGGTCTTTTAGATAAGCATCAGACCTATACAGAATTTATTTCCTGGTGGCCTTTAATATCCATACTTGGAACCTTCAGCGCCGGTAAGTCCAGTTTTATCAATGAGTTTTTAGGAAAGAAAATACAGGATACTGGAAATCAGGCTGTAGATGACAAATTTACAGTTATCTGTTATTCAAAAAAAGATGAGGTTACAACCCTTCCTGGTGTTGCTTTAGATGCCGACCCGAGATTCCCCTTCTACAATATTTCAAAAGAGATAGAAAAGATAGACCCGGAAGAGAAAAATATAAATAAGTTTCTCCAGCTGAAAGCTGTTCACAGCGACAGAATAAAAGGAAAAATACTTATTGATTCCCCTGGGTTTGATGCAGATTACCAGAGGGATGCTGTTTTAAGAATAACAAAACACATAATAGACTTATCTGATCTTGTTTTAATCTTTTTTGATGCAAGACACCCAGAACCTGGGGCAATGAGGGATACCTTAAATCAGCTTGTAGAGATTGCCAAAAGGCATACAGATTCTGATAAAGTTCTGTACATCTTAAATCAGATAGACACATGTGCTAAAGAGGATAATCTTGAGGAGATTATTGGTGCATGGCAGAGGGCCCTTTCCCAGAAAGGTATCGTAAGTGGTAAGTTCTATGCCATATATAATGAATCCCTTGCAAAAATAGACAATCCAGATGTTGAGGAAAGATTAAAGAAAAGAAAGGATGAGGATCTTGCCCAAATAACGGAAAAAATGGAAAAGGTAACTATAGATAGGGCCTACAGAATAGTAAAAAATATAGAAGCCAAGGCAAAAGAGATACTGGATTATATTCCAGAGCTTAAAGAACTTCTCAATAAATTTAGAACAAATATGCTTGTTGCAGATATTTTGATGCTTCTAATTTTTGGTGCTGGCGGATATTATGCATCTACATTTGTGGATACGCCAGAGTTAAAATACGGTGTTTACGGACTTTCCGCTGTTTTATTCCTTGCAGCCCACTACAGGGTAAGGTCTTTAATTGTCAAATTTATGGCTAAGAAGATTGAAGATCCATATCTAAAAAGAGCTTTCCTAAAACAAACAAAATGGTTTAGGCCGTATATATTTGCCGGTATGGGATTAAACAGCAAAAAATTAAAATCAAAACTTGATAATCTTATAGAAAGATCAAAAACACTTATCCAGAAACTAAATGATCAATTTATCTCTTTAAAAAGAGAAGACAATAAACCTCAAGAACCTGAAGTTATAGAACCCCAGGTTACACCGCAAAAAACAGTGGCAGCCTCTGAGTAAACCAGAGGCTGTTTTCTTATTTAAATTTTAAAATCCATCCCTGTATAAAACCTCTTACTTATATACCAATAACTATTGCTCTACTAAAATCCAATCATCATTCTAATCTTGTAAACATTTTTTACAGATCTTAGTCTTGCATTATAAAATAACTGAACTTATATTTATTTATAAATTTATACTTAAAAAATTTTATAGTAGAATACTAAAATAATAAATGGAGGAAAGAGATGTTTAGTGAGAATCTACTGGATGGCCGTTCAAAGGAGTATCTGGAAAGTGCCAAAAAAATAGCCCAGCAAAGGGGAGATAGACTTGTAGATACAGACCATTTACTCCTTGCTCTGATAGGAAAAAAGGACAGCCCTATAGTAAAAGTTTTGGAAAAAAGGGGAATTGATACAAAAGATCTTGTCCAGAAAATAAATGAGTATTTAAATGACCTATACTCCCAGATAGACAAATCTGTAAGGGAGTATGTTGATTATCTTAGAAATCTTCAAAATCAGTTAACCCAGGTAAAGGGAAGTATCCAGCAGATCCAGCAGGAGTTGAAAAAGGTTATAAATGCTAAGAAAAGGTTGGAGCAGGAATTAAGATATGAAGATACATCCTTCTGGGGTGGTTTTGGAAGTTCTACCAGACTTGAGTATGATAGATTAAACAGATACGAAAAAGAGTTAAAAGGGCAGTTATCCCAGATAAAAAGTAGTCTTCTCCAGGTTTTAGATGAAGAAACGGCAGATAGATTTTTATCTGGAGAGATAGGATTATCTGCTGTTTTATATAAAATCATAGAAAATTCTGACTTTGTAAAACAGGTATCTGATTTAGGTATATCTCCAGACAGGGTTATTGTAAAAATAGCCGAAGAGGTTTTAGGAACAAAAAGCGGAAAGGTTTACGCTTCTAAACTTGTAAAGGTACTTGAGGAGGCAGAAAGGAGGGCTTTAGAGAAAGGAGAAAGCCTCGTTAAGCCTTTATATATAGCATCTGCATTAATTGATGCAAAGGATACTATTGCAGGAAAAATTTTAGAACAAATACTAACAGGAGGAAAGGAAAAAATGAATGGAGAAAATATTCAGCAGGAAATGGCAGAAGAAGAAAAGTCTGCCCTTGAAAGGTTTACTGTTGATTTAACAGAGCTTGCAAAAGAAGGTAAATTAGATCCTGTTATAGGAAGGGAAAGGGAAATTCAGCAGGTTATAGAAGTCCTTCTAAGGAGAAGTAAAAACAACCCTGTTCTTGTAGGGGAAGCTGGTGTTGGTAAAACAGCTATAGTGGAAGGACTTGCCCAGAAAATTGTAAATAAAGAAGTTCCTGAGGAACTTTTTGATAAAAGAATTCTTGCTCTGGATATGGGAGCTTTATTAGCAGGAACCAAGTATAGGGGTGAATTTGAGGAAAGGCTGAAAAATCTTGTTGATGAAGTAAAAAAAGATGGAAATATCATCCTATTTATAGATGAGATACACACAATTGTAGGAGCTGGTGCGGCAGAAGGGGCAACTGATGCCGGAAACCTGCTAAAGCCAGCTTTAGCAAGGGGTGAACTTAGAGTAATAGGAGCCACAACTATAGATGAATACAGAAAACATATAGAAAAAGATCCTGCTTTAGAAAGAAGATTTCAGCCTGTTTATGTTGAGGAACCTGATGTTGAAACAACTATTGAGATATTAAAAGCATTAAAACCTAAACTTGAAAAGCACCACGGCGTGAAAATTGATGAATCTGCTATTGTAGCAGCTGCAAAACTTACAGACAGATATGTAACAGATAGAAAACTCCCTGATAAAGCTATAGACGCTTTAGATCAGGCCTGTGCAAGGAAGAAACTTAAGCTTGTTTATTCTCCACCTGAAGTAATAGAGCTTGAAAGAAAAATAAAACTTTTAGAAGAGCAGATTATACAGGCTTCTTTAGATGGGGATTATGAGAAGGAAGCCCAGTTAAAAATAGAGAAAGCTAAACTTGAAAAAGAGCTTAAAGAGCTAAAGGAAAAATCAGATAGTGAACATGTAAAAATGGAAGCTTTAAGAAAAAAACTTGAAGAAATTGAGGAACAGATAGAAAAGGCAGCTGAAGCTGGAGATTATGAAAAAGAAGCAGAACTGAAAATAGAAAAAGCAAAAATAGAAAAAGAAATAAAAGAACTTGAACGTAAAATTGCAGAGAAAACAGTTGTTACAGAAGATGATGTTGCTGAAGTTGTTTCTGATTGGACAGGAATACCTTTATCTAAGCTTAAGGAAGAAGAAATGCAAAGGCTCCTTAGACTTGAGGAGGAGCTCCACAAAAGGGTTGTTGACCAGGAACACGTTATAAAAACAGTTGCTGAAGCTATAAGAAGAGCTAGAGCCGGCCTATCTGATCCAAGGAAACCTCAGGCTTCATTCATGTTCCTTGGACCAACAGGGGTTGGTAAAACAGAAACTGCCAAGGCTTTAGCAGAGGTATTATTTGGAGATGAGGATGCATTAATAAGACTTGATATGTCTGAATTTAAAGAGGAGCATTCAGTAGCAAAATTAATAGGTGCACCTCCAGGATACGTTGGATATGAGGAAGGAGGTAAGCTTACAGAAGCTGTAAGAAGAAAACCTTACTCTGTAATACTGCTTGATGAAATAGAAAAAGCCCATCCAAGGGTATTTGACCTGTTCTTACAGGTTTTAGATGATGGAAGACTTACAGACTCAAAGGGAAGAACTGTTAACTTTAGAAACACTATAATCATTATGACATCTAATATTGGTAGCCAGTACCTAACTGTTATACCTTTTGATGCTCCTGAAGATGTTGTGGAAAAAGAGTTTGAGCTTGCTAAAGAAAAGGTTCTGGAAGAGGTTAAACATTACTTTAGACCGGAGTTTTTAAACAGACTTGATGATATCCTTGTATTTAAACCGCTCCTTAAAAAAGAATTACTGCAGATTGTTGATTTAATGCTCAAAAACCTTAATAAGAGACTTATTGAAAGGGATATACATCTTGAAGCTACAGATGCTGCCAAGGAACATATTGCTAAACTCGGTTATGACCCTGTTTATGGAGCAAGACCTCTAAGAAGAGCTATACAAAAGTATGTAGAAACTCCTTTATCTGAAAAAATACTGGCTGGTGAAATAAAACCTGGGGATATTGTTGTGCTTGATGTTGAAAATGGAGAGCTTGTATTTAAGAAAAAGGAACATCCCAAACCTGAAGAATCTGAAAAATAAAAAAGCGGGCTTTTAGCCCGCCTTTTTTTACATTCCCCAACCCTTTTCCACAATTTCCCTGGCTGTCTGGTAGGGGTATTTTTTTACAAGGTCCTTAACAGAAAGTTTTTGATCTCCTTCCCTCATGAAGTGGATTAAAACTACAGAAGCCCAGTAATCATTTTCATACTCTGTTCCTACAAGCTGAACAGGAACACCTTTATCATTTACAGTATGACATGCAGCGCAGGTAACAGGTCCATCGTACTTTCCGTCTGGGGAGTATTGGAGAGCCTGTTCATGGGTTGTCAGATCTACAGTCCTTTCAGGTCCTTCATATCTTACTGGATATAAACCATGGATAGATTCATGACAGGACTGGCATGCGATAACACCGTGGGCTTTGGAATATCTGTAAAGGGAGTATTTGTTAGGTTGATCTATAGGGAAGTACTTTCCTCCTTCGCTTTCAACAAATGGTGCTATATGGCAGTTTGCACAATGGGGTTCAGAAGGGGCAAGCCACCAGTCTTTTCCTGCAGATGCCGCTTCGTAAGGGACAGGTTTTCCTTTTTCGGCATTCCACGGTAGCAGTTTTAAAACGCCATTTTCTTCTGTGGCTTTTACAAGGGTAGCGCTTTTATGCTTAGCATAGAATTCCCATATTGGGTTATCATCTTTTGTTATACGGGGGTCAGCCATTCTCCTGAACTTTTTAACGTCTCCATCTGCTAAAACTCTGATAACTTCATATATAGGTTTGTTTCTTAATGTCTTTCCTTCCTGGGTAACCACATTTTTTAAATCGTCGTAGTTGTAGAGGGCCTGGGTTAAGGCATTATGGCAGTTTGTACATGTTAATCCCCTGATTTCATTTATCCTTCTGTCATTTTCATCAACCATACTTACATTTTCCAGATACCATTTTCCTATCTCATTCAGGAAAAAAGGAGGTTTAACATCTGGATTTGAATGGGCATCTCTTCTTAAATAACATCCACCGCCGGCAATTCTATGGTCTGCATTTGAAAATCTTGGATTTCCATTGTCATCTATTATCTGAAACGGATTTGTTGCAAAATCATTCATCTCTTCTGCCTGCCAGTGGGTTGGGTGACAGGCCTGACAGTTTTGGGTTCTTCCAGCTTTATCAGGCATTGGGATAAGCTGGGCATGTTTTGCATGTATTGCTTCTGTTAATGTTTTTGCTTTTTTTAGTTTATAGCCTGTTGATCCAGGTCTCGGTGATTGTAGATTTCCTGAAATGTTATCACCGTGGCAATCTGCACAGTTTACTGAACCAACAGAACCTAATCTGTTGGTGGGGGCATTCGGATTATAATCCCTTAAAAAATCTGTTCCGTGGTGCTTGTCGTGGAGTTCCAGAATGTTGATGGATCCCTGTGCTAATCTTGCCATGTAATCTGTTATGTCAGGGTAATTTTTCTTCCAGTACTCATATTCTTTATCAAAAAGGGTAAGTCCTTCCTGCCTTGCAAGTCTTGCAGCCTGACCTTCCCCGGAATGACAGGCATAACAGTTTGGTATATCAACGGGGTTTGTCCCAAAAAATTCTACAACTTTACCATTTACCGTTATAGGCTTTCCATCATCTCTGTGGAGCTGGACCATAGAATACTGATAGGGCTGAAAATCTTTGTTTGATATTGTTCTTAATGTTCCTCTTCTTTTTGTATCATTAAAAGCTGTTAAAGGAAGTCCTAAAGCATCCCATATATACGAGGCGGTTAGTATTAAAGGAACATTTTTTACAGCTGGAACCATACTATCTGTAAAAACTATATTCCCTCCCTTTGCCCCTGCATAGTCCATATATCCACCGGCCATAGGTTTTCCTGAAGGGCCAGCATCAACAGGGATTTGTATCTCTTTACCTATATGGAGTCTCATTTTTTCATTCCATTTTTTAGGAACTGTTCCTTCAAGATCCTGGTATATAAAAAGATGGGTCCATACATAGTTGGCCATATTATCCCCTGGATCACTCATATCACCATCACCATTTACATCTTTAGGAACAGACCAGTACTTCATTTTGTTTCCTTCTGAATAGCTGTTGTCCTTTACGTAATAGAAAAGTTTAATTTTGTCATCTGGGGATAAAAGCTGAGGGAGTTTGCCGTTCATTCCTGACTTTACCGCCTGAGCCTGGATACTGTTGTAAGGTGGAATTACACAGCAGTAGGATATGTCAAATCCTACACAGTGCATACCAAGTTCATAGTTTATAAATATGTTGTACGGATTTTTAGGCTGGTAAGCATCAATCCGCTTACCAAAAAAACCCCCTATCTTTACAGAAACTGGCTCAAGTAGATCCAGACTAAATGGAGGGCTTTTTTTATCATCACCGGCGTCCTGGGACGCCAGCGATGGAAGGGAGAGAGCTCCGGCAATAATGCCGGTAATAACTGCTAATGGTAGCCGCTGCCGCTTTTTCATCTTAAACCTCCTTATAAAGTTATATGAATATAGTTTTTATATTAATTATATTTATTTAATAGATATAGAAAATATACAGGTATGTTTAATATGATTTCTATCATAAATGTATGTGACACAGGAGAATTTTTACTTTTCTTATTTCTCAACTGAAATTAAACAAAAAAGTGAATGTTGTATAATAGATTTTCTGTAAGGATAAATAACAAACAAAGGGGATTTGTGTTGAAAAACGATATAAAACTCAAGCTTTTGCTGGTTTTTGGTATTTTAGTGGCTTCCTTATATGTGATTTTTTCTAAACCTGTTAAACTTGGTCTTGATCTTCAAGGGGGTATGAGTATTGTCCTTGAAGTTGATGTTGACCATGTTATAAAAACCCAGTATAAACAGCTTGCTAAAGAGATAGAGAAAAAGCTTACAAAGGCAGGAATTGAAGTTCTATCTGCAGAAGTAGAGGATACAAAAGGAATTATCCTTACTTTATTGGATCCTACCAAGGTTAATAAAGCCTTTTCTATCTTAAAGGAGGATTATCCCCAGCTTGTTGTAAAAACAGAGGATGGAGTTCTTAAGATCTCTTTCCATCCAAGGGAGCTTGAAAGAATAAAAAAACTGACTATTCAACAGGCCGTTGAAACACTTAGAAATAGAATTGACCAGTTTGGAACCTTGAATGCAAATATAGCCAGAATGGGGGAAAAAAGAATTCTTGTTGAACTGCCTGGGGTAGTTGATCCAGAAAGGGCAAAAAATATTATTGGTAAAACGGCTCAGCTTGAACTTTTAGAAGTTATAGATACTGCCTATTCTAAGGAGGAACTTTTAAAGAGGTATCCAGAAGGTTTACCTAAAGGAACAAAAATACTTGAAGGAATACCAAAGAGGATTAATGGTAAAGAGATAAAGGAATACTTCCTTGTTAAAGATACTCCTATCATCACAGGTGCAATGCTTAAAGATGCAAGAACCACTGTTGATCAGGCAGGAAATCCAGCTGTTAATTTTGAATTGACTGATGAAGGGGCAGAAATTTTTGGGGAAGCAACCACAAAATTAATAGGGAAAAGGCTTGCTATTGTTTTGGATAATAAAGTAATATCAGCCCCTGTTATCCGTTCAAGGATATCAAAAAGTGGTCAAATAACCGGGGATTTTACTCCGGAGGAAGCGGCAGACCTTGCTATTGTTTTGAGGGCTGGGGCACTACCAGCTCCAGTTAAGATATTAGAAGAGAGGATGATAGGGCCAACACTTGGTAAGGATTCTATTAAGAAAACAGTTAATGCCGGTATAGCTGCCCTTGTTTTAGTTGGCCTGTTTATGATATGGAGGTATGCTATATCTGGATTTATATCTATTGTTGCTCTTATTTTTAACGGGATACTTCTCTGGGCTGCCATGGCTTTCCTTGATGTAACCCTTACACTTCCGGGTATTGCTGGTATCATACTCAACATTGGTATGGCTGTAGACGCCAACGTTATTATCTTTGAAAGGATAAAAGAGGAGTTAAAGAAAGGTAAAACTTTAAGGGTTTCCCTTGAAGAAGGTTTCAAAAGAGCCTGGGATGCAATTTTAGATGCCCAGATAACAACCCTTATAGCAGCATTTGTTTTATTCCAGTTTGGCACAGGTCCTTTAAAGGGTTTTGCAGCAACCCTTTCTATTGGAACTATAACATCTATCTTTACAGCAATCTTTGTAACAAAACTATTTTTAGATATTGTTTTAGGTGGAAAGAAATCCTTAAAATACGCATTTTAGAGGTGAAAAATGAGACATTTTTTAAGTGAACCCCCAAATATAGATTTTTTAAAACTAAAAAAAATTGGTTATATCTCATCAACAGTCCTTGTTCTTTTGAGTATTGCTGTTATTTTTGTTAAAGGTTTTAATCTCGGTCTTGATTTTACAGGGGGAACAGCTGTTCAGGTAAAGTTTCAGCAGAAAGTATCCCCCGGGGAAATAAGGTCTGCTTTAAAGCT
This sequence comes from uncultured Aquificales bacterium, assembly GCA_964536105.1. Classification (GTDB taxonomy): domain Bacteria; phylum Aquificota; class Aquificia; order Aquificales; family Hydrogenothermaceae; genus JAADDV01. The sequence goes on from CAZHWB010000108.1 coordinate 28,223, forward strand.
TGTTAATCTTCAGGATTCTATGATACAGGAAATAGGAAAAACAGGGGATGAATATGAAATAAGGGTTTCTTTAAAAAAAGGTTCATCTTCAGAAATAGTAGCAAAGATAAAAAAGGCTTTAACTGAAAAGTTTGGGAAAAAGTACGAGATAAGAAAGATTGATTATATTGGAGCTGTTGTTGGTGAAGAACTTAGGAAAGCAAGTATTTATTCTATAGTTGCAGTTTTACTTGCTATCCTTGTTTATGTAGGATATAGATTTGAGCCTATTTTTGCTATTGGGGCTGTAGTTCCTCTTTTCCACGATGCTATTTTAACAATGGGAGTTTTTTCATTACTTGGATTAGAGGTTGATTTATCTGTAATTGCTGCAATTTTAACAGTCCTAGGATACTCATTAAACGATACTATTATCATTTTTGACAGAATAAGGGAAAATATAAAGATTAGAGGGAAGAAAAATCTATTACAGCTTGTTAATACAAGTATAAATGAGAATCTGGCAAGGACGCTTATAACCTCTGGAACAACACTTTTCTCAGTATTGGCACTTTATCTTTTTGGTGGAGAATCCCTTAAAAACTTTTCATTTGCTTTACTTGTAGGGATAGTGTTTGGTACTTATTCATCTATATATGTTGCTTCTCCAATAATTGTTGATTTAGAAAACTTCTTTAGAAAGAGAGCTGCCTCTTCCCAGAAAAAAACAGCCGAGGCATAAATTATGCTTTTGGAAAATATGTCTTATGTTGAAGTGGAAGGATACCTTTCAGAAAAGGATATTATTCTTGTTCCGGTAGGGTCAACGGAGCAACACAGTCCCTACGGTCTTATTGGAACTGATTTTTTAACAGCTGAAGCTATTGCAAGGGAAGTTGGAAAAAGGATGGATATAATCGTTGCCCCTACATTAACTTATGGAATGTCCCAGCATCATATGGCTTTCCCTGGAACTGTGACCCTTTCTCCTGAAACATACATCCAGGTTATAAAAGATTTAATAAAATCCTTTTTGAATCATGGATTCAGGAGAGTTATTTTTATAAACGGCCATGGAGGGAATATAAATCCTGCCAATACAGCATTTGAACAGCTAAAAAGTGAAGGATATCCAGGGATTTATCAGATTATATCCTGGTTTTTAATTCCTGAAGTTCAGGAAATAGAGAAGGGTCTTTTTGGTGAAAAAAATGGGCACCACGCTACCCCTGGGGAAGTTTCTATAACAAAATATCTTAGACCTGAAGCATTCAAGACAAAGGCACATATAGAAAAGGAAATAGAAAGGCCTAAGTATATCTGGCCTTTAAACAAGGATGAATTTAAAAGGCTGTTTCCCGATGGGAGAATGGAATCAGCTCCGTGGCTTGCTAAAGAAAAATTTGGAAAACTTATAATGGAAGAAGCAGTAAGGGCTATAGAAGAAAAAATTAAAGAAATAGCATCTATTGATATATAAGAGTGGCAAAATGTTTGAAAGAAATTTAGATAATGAAATTCAAAGGGCAAGGGAAGCTGTACAAAATGCAGATGCCGTTCTTATAACAGCTGGGGCTGGAATGGGAGTTGACAGCGGGCTTCCTGATTTTAGGGGAACAGAAGGTTTCTGGAGGGCATATCCTATAGCTAAAAAACTCGGCCTTAGATTTGAAGAGCTTGCCAATCCAAGGTGGTTCCGTGAAAATCCAAAGCTTGCATGGGCATTTTATGGACATCGTCTGAATTTATATAGAAAAACACAGCCCCATGAGGGATTTTACCTACTGAAAAAACTCGGTGAAAGTAAAAAAGGGGGGTATTTTGTTTTTACATCAAATGTTGACGGTCAGTTCCAGAAAGCTGGATATGATGAGAAGAAAATCGTAGAAATCCACGGTTCCATCCACCATTTACAGTGCACAATTCCCTGTATAGATGATATATGGCCTGCTGATGATGTAGAGGTTGATATAGATATGGAAAAATTTGAAGCAAAAGAACCGCTTCCAAAATGCAGACACTGCGGTGAAATAGCAAGGCCAAACATACTTATGTTTGGAGACTGGGAGTGGATACCCCATAGAACAGCTGGACAGGAATTTAGACTGGAAAGGTGGCTTGAAAAGATTGAGTACATGGAATACAGGCTTGTTATAGTGGAAATTGGAGCTGGAAAAGCTGTTCCTACTGTAAGGTTATTTTCAGAGAGGACAGCAGAGAAATATGATGGAACCCTTATAAGGATAAATCCCAGGGATTACGAAGTTCCATCTTCAAGGGATATATCTATCCCTTTAGGTGGTTTAGAAGGGATAAAAAGGATAACAGAGGGGCTTGTTTAACCCCTCTACTGGCTGCATTTTTCAGCTCCCCTTTCTAAAACACAAAACCACTTTGCAGCTATCTGATATGCATAAGGGGCACATTCAGTGTGGCTCCATCCGTCGTTGTCAACGATATTAGAAAATACATCTTCAGGATCAACCAGCTCTATCTCTTTTCCACCGTTTGCAATCATTTTGTTAAATGAAAGCTGGACAAGGGCAAAAGGAAGAACATCATCATGTCTGCAGTGGATTATTTTCATTTTAAAGGAAGGGGCCCAGTTATCAGTATTGTTTTCCCTTAGTTTTACTCTAAATGGATTTTCTGTATTTAAGACAAAATCCTGGATATATTCAGGATAAAAAAGCTCCTGTGTATTCTGGGTAAGCTGAAGGGTAATTTCAAGGCCTGTTTTTGTCCCGTCAAACAGCTGGGGAATTCTTGTAGCATAAGGTTCCTGAACAATCTGGTTGAGAATAACATCTTTAGGATATGTATTAGAGTAAGAGAAAAGCATAAATCCTATGAAAGCGGGATATTTTATTGTTTCTTGGGAAACAACTGCAAGACCCATTTTTTCAAGGTCGTATACCCCGTCTAAAGGTGCCACACCTTTTACATTTATAAGTATCTCAGGTTTTTCCTGGAGCATTTTGGCGGTTGCCATAGCCCCATAACCCCCTTCAGAATATCCTGTGATGTAAGTGTCCCTTTTTATCAGGATTCCATTTTTTTCACAAAAATCTATAGAGGCTTTTAACATATCAATTGAGGCCCTTGCTAAGGATTTTTGTATCATGTATGGATGGTAGTGGTCCTTTGATTCTCCGTATCCTATATAATCAGGCATTGCCGTTGCAAAGCCGTATATTCCTGTAAACAGGGCAATAATGGGAAATGTAGAATTTTTGCCAGGCATATAGTTATAGCTTGGAGCCTCCTCATTTAGGAATATTGTCCCGTGGTGATTTAAAACAACAGGGAAAGAATAGAGTTTTCTTTTTTCTTCAGGTATTGTATCCGGTAAAACAGGGATAGTTAAAATTCCAGAAGCCCTGACCTTATTTCCAAAATCATCAACCGTTTCATAAACTATTTTGTAAGCATCATATCCAAACACTATACTTCCGTGGGGAATACCATCATTGTCTAATATCTCCCTCATTAAATCTGGAGGTATTGAGAGAACTTTTTCCCCATAGATAAGATTTGATGTATCTTCTCTACTGCTGTTTTCACAGGATATAAAGATAAAAGATAAAATCAGGATAAGTAAGGAAAAGATACCTCTCATATCCCAAAACCTCCTATTTGTTCTATGTCTAATCATATCAAATTTTTCATGGTTTTCTCATGTTTTGTTGGAAAAATTAAAAAGGAAGTTTATAGGGATATAAATAAGTAAATGCTAACTAAAATCATAAAAAATGAACAAAAAAGATGTTTTAATACGTAAAAACACGTATAAAAACAGCGAGGGATCGCCAGGGGGAGAGTGGATTGATGCAAAAGTGGGAAAACCACTTTTGCAATCATTCCCTTTTTTTTATAAACCAACTACAGCTTCTATCTCAACTAAAGCATCCTTAGGAAGATTTGAAACCTCAACTGTAGCCCTTGCAGGTTTGTAATCTGTGAAGTAGCTTCCGTATACTTTGTTTACCTTTGGAAAATCTTCTATGTTTTTAAGATATATAGTTGTTTTTATAATATGGTTAAAGTTTAGTCCAAGTTCATCTAAAATCCCTTTTATATTTTCCATTACCCTTTTTGTCTGGGTTTCCACGTCTCCCCCTATAAACTCCTGGGTTTGAGGGTCTATGGCTATCTGACCTGATATGAATACGAGATTTTCATACTTTATAGCCTGGGAGTAGGGTCCTATAGCTTTTGGAGCTTTATCTGTTTCTATCATCTGCATGCTATTCCTCCAGTTGCTTTTTTAGTTCCATTAATAGCTTTATATCTACCGGAATAAGTATATTGTCTTTTTTTAAAAATGGTTTTATATTTTCCCCTTTAAAAAGAAAACCTTCACCTGCAAGACTGTAATACTCTTCAAATAAAAATCTGTCCCCCAGTTTGTAAGCGTTTAAAAGGATCATAATAACAGCATCTTTATCATCAACAAGCTGAAACCATTTAATAGCTTCTGTGTGATGTTTTTCTAATGTATGCTTACAGCCCCTGTAAAAATATTTTTTTTCTGTACTTTCAGCATTTTTTTCTTTTTCTTCAAAAAAAATAGGAGTAAGCTCTTTTTTATCTTTTTTTAGTACAATCTGGGTCTTTCTTAAAAGCTTTACATCTATCATCTTTTGACGGTATTTTTCTGGGATAATTTTTTTAAAAATTGTATCTGATAATCTGTGTGGGGGTAAAATCCTTTTTTGATTACTGTATTTAATGCTTCATCGTAGGGTAAGCCTGAATATATTAGATAACCTGCTAAGAATGTTCCACTCCTTGCCTGTCCGTATTTACAGTGGACAACAACCCTTTTACCTTCCTTCTTTAATTGATCAATATACTCATATACAGCTAAAAACTCCTCTTCCGGTATTGGATCTGCCATTGAAAATGGGATACGGATAACCTCAAATCCTTCTTCCCTTTGCTTTTCTGCTATAAAGTTCCCGTAATCGCCTCCTAAAAGATTTATAACAGTATTTATGTTATGTTCTTTCCATTCTTTTAGTTCTTGTGGCTCAGGGGCTCTGCTTCCTCCAAGGAAGTCTTCTATCCATCTAATCATGCTTTACCTCCTTTTTATTACTTATCTTTCGGCCACTGATATAATAAATAAGAGAAAAATGAAAGAATTATGAAAAATATCAAGGAGGATTGCTTTTGGTAAGAGTCAGATTTGCCCCAAGTCCAACAGGTTATTTACATCTTGGAAATGCAAGAACGGCGCTTTTTAATTACGTGTATGCAAGACACACAGGGGGAAAGCTCATTTTGAGGATAGAAGATACAGATAAGGAACGTTCAAAGAAGGAATATGAAGATATGCTTATTGATGACCTTAAATGGCTGGGGATAGAATGGGATGAAGGTCCTGATATAGGGGGTGATTACGGTCCTTACAGACAGTCAGAAAGAACAGATATTTACAAAGAATATCTGGAAAAGCTAAAAGAGTCTGGACATGTTTATAAATGCTACTGTACCCCTGAGGAACTTGAAGAAGAAAGAAAAAGAGCACTTTCTGAAGGAAGACCTCCCCGTTATAGTGGAAAATGCAGACATTTAACACAGGAGGAGCAAAAAGAGAAGGAAGAAAAAGGTATTCCTTATGTATGGCGTTTCAGGGTTCCTGATGGGGAGTTTATTGTTTTTGAAGATCTTATAAAAGGAACTGTGGAAATAAATGTTGATGAGTTTGGGGACTTTGTTATTGTGAGGTCTGACGGTTCCCCTGTTTATAATTTTGTTGTTGTAGTTGATGATGCCCTTATGAAAATAACCCACGTTATAAGGGGGGAAGATCATCTGTCAAATACACCTAAACAGATACTTATATATAGGGCGTTAGGTTTTAATGAACCTAAGTTTGCCCATTTACCTATTATTTTAGGTGAAGACAGAAGTAAACTTTCAAAAAGACATGGAGCTGTATCTGTAAGGGCTTTCAGGGATGATGGTTATGTATCAGAGGCGATGTTTAACGGGCTTATGCTTTTAGGATGGCATCCTAAAAGGGATACAGAGGTTATATCAAAGGAGGAGATTATAAAGGAGTTTGATATAGAAGATGTTCATAATGCCCCTGCTGTTTTTGATAGGGCAAAATTAAAATGGTTAAATGGTGTTTACATAAGGGAAATTCTTGATCTTGAGGATTTAACAAGGAGGGCTATCCCATTTTTTGAGAACTTTGGATACAGAGGTGATTTTGATTACTACAAAAGGGTGATGGAAGCAATAAGAGATAGCCTTGAAACATTAATGGATATAGGCGAAAGGGCAAAACCTTTCTTTATAGATGATTTTACTTACGATGATGATGCTAAACCTTTCCTTGAGGATGAAAATGGATATAAAGTTATTCAGCTTTTCTATGAAAAAGTAAAACAGCTTGATAAGATCACAAAAGAGGATTTTAAAAAGATTACAAAGGAGATACAGAAAGAATTAAAGGTAAAAGGAAAAGCTCTATTTATGCCTATCAGGGTAGCCCTCACAGGTAAAACATCAGGTGTAGATATAGCTGTTTTAGTTGAGGTTATTGGAAAAGATAGAGTTTTACATAGATTAGAAAGAGCATTGGAGTATTTTGGGTAAAGAAATGAAAGCTTTATATAACATACTGGGGATACTTTTTATCCCCTTTTTCTACATATTTGCAAGAAAAAAGGGACTTAAGGGGGACATTAAAGAAAGACTTGTTTTATATAATCCGAAGGTGAAAAACCCTATATGGTTCCACTGTGCAAGTGTAGGGGAGTTAAATGTTGCAAAGCCCCTGATAAAGTATTTTTCAAAAAAATATCCTGTTTTAGTAACGGTTTTTTCCCCGAGGGGGAAGCCCTATGCAGAGGAACTTTTTCCTGGTGTTGAGGTCAGGGCAGTTCCTTTTGATATCTCTTTTTTTATAAGAAAATTTTTAAAGATATATGATCCCAGGATGCTTATCCTTGTGGAAGGGGAATTCTGGCACAACCTTGTTACGGTTTCTTCAAAGAGGATAAAAGTTTTATCTGTTAATACAAGGATTTCCCCTAAAAGTTTTAGAACCTATATGAAGTATTTCTTTTTTTACAGACCTATTTTTAGTAGCATATCCCTTTTTTTAGCAAGATCTGAAAAAGATGTGGCATATCTAAGAAAGCTTGTTGATGATAAAAAAAAGGTTATTCTGTGTGGAGATTTGAAGCTTGTTTCTTCTATTCCTGAGAAGGAAGTTCCTCTAAAAACAGGGGGAAAAACCGTTATTGTAGCAGGAAGCACCCATTTTCCTGAGGAAAATATACTTCTTTCTGTTTTTAAAAAAATAAAGAAGGACTACCCTGATACAGTTCTCATTATAGCTCCAAGGCATTTAGAAAGGGTAAAAAATATATCCATTACCGTTGAAAAGTACGGGTTTTCCTACTCGTTAAGGTCTAATACAGATACTTTAGACAAAGATGTTTATATTGTTGATACAATTGGTGAACTTTCAGGATTGTATAGATATGCAACTGTTGTTTTTGTAGGAGGAACATTTGCCCCTGTTGGGGGACATAATATTTTAGAACCTGCACTTTTTAACAAACCGGTGATAATAGGAAAACATTATGAGAAAATAAAAAGTATCTTCTCTTTTCTCTCAAAAAAAGGAGCCGTTGTTTCTGTTTCTTCAGAGGAAGAGCTTGAAGACTGGATAAGAAAAGCTATAGAGGGGGAATTTAAACCAAAAATTGATATAGTGAAAGAGCAGGAAAGGGTTTTAGACTGTTATCTGAAAAATATACAAAAACAGTGGAGAAAGGATGAACCAGATAGAGCTGATAAAACAGTTTTATATAGATGAAATGAACGATTACATAACATATACAGAAATAGCAAACAGTGTTAAAGACAAAAATCTTAAAGAGACCCTTCTTAAAATCTCTAAAATGGAAAAAGAACATGCAGAATTCTGGAAATCCCTTTTAGAAAAATCAGGGGAGTCTGTTCCAGATGTATCCCCAGATAAAAAAAAGCTGGCTTTCTTAAAAGCTACTGCTAAATTGATAAACCCTATATTTGTTATTTCCTTTCTTGAGATAGGGGAAGCCTCAGCCTTTCAAAAGTATTACAAGTTTTTAAAGGAAGGGAATCTTTCACAGGAAGAAAAGGAAGTTCTTAAAAAGATTATCCTTGATGAAATAGAACATGAAGCAACCTTTGCAAAAAAAGCTGAAAATACAGGGCTTTCAAATATAAGGGATTTTGTTTTGGGAATGAATGACGGTTTAGTTGAGATATTAGGAGTGGTAACAGGTTTATCAGCTGTTTATATTAATAATCCTTTTGTTGTTGCAGTATCGGGCCTTATTGTAGGTGTTGCAGGGGCTTTATCAATGGGAATAGGGGCTTTTATATCAGTTCGTTCCCAGAGGCAGGTAAATGAGGCTGTAAGGGAAAAACTCCAGATAATATTTGATATATCCCCTGAAAGGGCCCTTGAGGAATTTAAAGAAAAACTCCTTGAGACAGGTATTCCAGAGGATCTAGCCTACGATATAGCAAAAAAAGTTTCCTCTAATAGGGAAGCTGTGAAAAAGCTTCTTATACAGGAAACAAATGAAAATGAACTACTTTCTGGCCTTTTTACAGGTTTTGCCTATCTTTTTGGGGTTTTATTCCCTGTTTTACCTTACTTTATAGCCCCTTCATCTTTAGTGGCCCTTCCTTTTTCTATTTTATTTGCAGGGTTAGCCCTTGCTGTTGTTGCGACTGTTATATCTGTTTTATCTGGTATAAGCATAAAGAAAAAAATCATGGAAATGGTATTTTCAGCCTTCTTTGCTGCAGGAGTTTCCTATTTATTTGGTTCTTTAATGCAAAAGCTATTTGGAATAAATATATAAAAGGAGAGACAGATGCCTTACAGTATGACTGGATTTGGATACGCTACACAGGATTTTCAGGATTATGAAATAACAGTAAGAATAAAATCTGTAAATAATAAAGGTATAGACATAAGTATAAAGGGTCCAAGGGATATACTCTTTTTCATTGATTTAGAAATAAGAAATCTTATTAAATCCTTTTTTGAAAGGGGGAGTTTTCAGGTTTTCATAGACATAAAGTATAAACAGCCAAAAATATTTATGAATGTTGAAAATTTAAAGACTGCTGTTGAAAGTGTAAAAGGT
>CAZHWB010000109.1:0-24273 GCA_964536105.1 uncultured Aquificales bacterium
GTAACAAATATAAATGATCAGGATGACGACCCAGACAATAACAGAACATGCCAGGGGTGCTTCAGGCAGTTTATCCAGAATGCCAATGCTATTAACGGTGCAAACTCCCTGCGTTTTGTTCCTGCGGTTCCTCCAAATAAAACAAACTACTGGAGCATAACCGCAAACGCAAGAATGTCTGATACAGATCCGTTTACAACCAGTGGTAATGAGGATGAACCGATTTTTAGAATAAAAGATACAGATACTACAATAGATGCTACTGCTTATTCTTATGAAGACGGTATTACTCCAAGAGATGAAAATAATGCTTTATTTGCAGGAAAGACAGTTGGTTATATTAATACATGTATTATTCAAAGTTTTGAAAAGCCAGAACTTGAGATATATACAGATGCAAGATACAAAAATGATTCTGATGAACCATCAATATGGGATCCTTACAATGCAGGGACGTCAGCCTCTATATTTTATGTGACAGCTGATAACTTTAAGCTTTCAAACATATCTGCTTACGGCGGACATTACGTTGTATTTATTGACGGAGCAAATAATCCAGAGATAAAGGATAACTTTTTAGGTATTCCTGCCACAGGATTAGAAGACCCAGGCGTAGGCAAACGTTCCAATAGGGGAGTTGTGATTGCAACTGACGATAAAGCAAATACAATAACAGGGAGAGTTCAGCACAACTATATTGGATATACAAGACTTCATGGAATATTTACCTATCAGTTTAATGGAAACAACGATTTTGTGATAAAGGAAAATATTGTCGCCTTCCCAAGTAGAGGATGGAACTATGAAAATGGTATAGGACTTGAAAAAGGAACCCAGAAAATAACAGTAGAGTGTAACTATGTTCATAGTTCTTGTGGTATTGGAATAGAAACATGGAGGTCTGACGGATATCACCAGATACTAAGAAACACTGTGGAAAATAATGGTCTATCCTGTGGAGAAAACAGCGGAAATGAAGAAAAGATAGGAATAAGGATAACCTCAAGTAATAACATCATCAAGTACAATAAAGTGATAAACAACAAAGGCCCTGGCTTAATGGTTGCCTACGACAGTGGAAGGGGATTTTATCCGGAAAAAAACCTAATAAGCCAGAACTCCTTTTCAGGAAATAATAAGGTTGGAATAGATCTTCTTAAAGATGGCGAAAATTCAGATGGTTTATACCCAGAAAGTGAAAGTGGAGTAACCCCAAATAATGGGCTGTTGGATGATGATGTTGGAAATAAAGGAATAGACTATCCGGTATTCACAAATGTAGTTTACTCAGAGGGAACCCTCCATATAGAAGGGTATATAGGAACGTCCACTGGAAAACTGGTACCCCCTGACGGTAAAACATGGAAAATAGAGATTTATAAAGCAGATGACGATGGAAATAATAACGGTGAAATAGAGGAAGGGGATGGTAAATCTGTTCCCCATGGTGAAGGGGTTGAGTATCTCTTAACAGTAGAACTTACAGGTGATGATTTTGACAGTAATGGAAACTTCTCAAAGGATATATCTACATCAACAATAAGCATCGGTGATGAAATTACCGCCATAACAATAGACGATTTAAATAACACCTCTGAATTTAGTCCAAATATTTCCCTGTCAAGAAACAAAAAAATTTATGGATACCTTTTCCACGACGGATATGATGTTGAAAATAATACCTTTGTAAAACCAAACAAAAATAAAGACGCATATGAACAGTGGAAGGACAAGGGAAGTACAGCCCCAACTGTTTATATTAAACTGTGTGATAGTGATGAAAATGTCCTGGCTGTAAAAGAAATTCAAGATGGAACAGGATATTTTGAGTTTAACAACCTGTCAGCAGGCTCGTATATTGTGATTGAAGACACAGATAACGACACAGGAAACTGTCAGCCAAGTGATCCTGAAGGATGGATTTCCATCACAGAAAATACATTTTATGTAGAGATAGATGAAAATAACAGCAGTGCCAATGTTAACTTCGGGGATTTCCACGGTTCAGCTATAAGGGGTTTTGTATTTAATGATGATGGGGGTTCTGATATCACAAAGGCAAACAATGGAATAAAAGACAGTGGAGAAAAGGGGATCCAGAATGTAAGTGTTAAGATATGTCTGGAAAGGGACTGTCAAACAGTGATAGATTCCTCCATAACAGATGGGGAAGGTATATATGAACTGTACATCCCCCTTGATTACAATCAGCAGGATTTATTCATCATAGAAGAAGATTTAACAGGGTTCACATCTACGGGAAACACAAGGGGAAATATGACAGCGTATAAAAATTACAACGATCCTCTAGAGGACAGAAATATTATTGATTATTACTCAAACAATACAGGAAATATTTCAGAAAACTACAATTTTGGAGACGTTTTAAAGGTAAGTATTCAGCCTGCCCAATCTTACAGTGTTCCATCGGGAAATAGCTTAACAATAACCCATACTATCTCACCACATACCCCTGGGGCTGTTGCTGTGGAACTTTTATCTGAAAACAGCTGGCCTTACATAGTATTTGATGATCTAAACTGTGATTCCCAACCAGATGGAGACCCTATCCAAAAGACAGGAAACTATTACGTGTTAAACAACGGTCAAGAGGTGGATAAAAATCAAAACATCTGTGTAGTAATAAAGGTGACAGTTCCTTCAGATGCACAGCCAGAGCTAACAGAAAAGCTTACGGTAAAAGCCTTTGAGGACTGGTCAAATACAGATCAAGGGGTATATGATGATATTGATGAAACTATAGATACGATAACGGTAAAGACATCTTCAGAGGGTATGCTTTCCCTTGAAAAGTTTGTAAGAAATGTAACCCAGGGTGGAGATTACCTTAAAGAAAATCAAGCCTCCCCGTGTGATATTCTTGAGTACAAGATTGTTTTCAAGAATATTGGTTCTAAAAGTATTTTTGGACTATCTATAAACGATATTATCCCAAATAATACCACCTTTGTTGAAGATGCTTACGTTGGGAAAGACGTTGAGGTAATTTTCCAGAATGATACCTTTACAGGTTCTGTGAATGACAATCCAGATCAGGACGGTGTTGATGTGCAGAACAGCACCCTTATAGTAGATATAAATAAGGTAATAGGGAAAACAGAGATACAACCAGGGGAAGAAGGATATATACTATATAGAGTTCAGATAAATGGAGATTGTGAATAATAGATGCTTGATATACAGTTTTTGAATGAGAGGGCAAAAAAATTAAGATCAGCCCTGAAAAAAGCAAAACAGATAATAGATATGGGACAGAAGGAATTTTCCTCTGTCCCAATGTATCCAGACAGAACCCAGTACTATATGGTAATAGCTTACGAAGAGCTTGAGAAAATTGCCTGTCATATATATAAAGAAATAACTGGAGAAAAGATTTCTGAAAACTGTATAGAAAAACTGTCCCAGACAGATATTTTTTCTGGAAAAATAAACAGAGCTTTTCAGGATTTTATCAAATTTAAAAAGAATTTACTTGAAAGCAGATTTTCCTATTCCCCTGAAGAGATGTATTTCACTGTTAAAAATATCCTTGATAGTTTATACGAGCCTTTCATTAAAGAACTCTCCTCTGTAGTTAAGGAACTTAAAGAAAAACAGCCTAAGTTAGCTATCCCTGTGAATCTAAAGAAGGTTAACCAGCAGGCAAAAGCTATAAAATCTGAACTTAAAAAAATTAAAACATTACTTGATTACCCAAGGGAAGAGTTTATAAAAAGTGAATTTGCAATAGATAGGGGAAGATATTTTGCAGTTGTAACTATTGATAGTGCTTTGTGGATATGCAGACACATAGCCCGACAGCTTAAATTAAAACCATCTAAAAGGTGCTTTGAAAACCTGTATAAAGCAGGTGTTTTAAAAAAAGAAACAGCAGAAAAACTTGAAAAGATTGCTTCATACAGGGATACACTTGCAGATCCTGAAAAATATATTGATCCCCATTTCTTATATACACTTTTAAAAGAGGATTTTCCCATTTTTCTTGAGTTTATAAAGGAAGTTTCTTATGCTATTTTTGGGAAGAGGGATGAAAAATAAAAAATTTCAGTTACTACCAATAAAGCACGATATAAACAGTATTTTTTTCAAAATAGAAACAGCTGTAGAGCTTATTTCCAATGAATCTTTACCTGAAAATGAAAAAAGAGAAGTTGTATCTATTTTGAAAAACAATCTGAACTTACTGAAATTGGTTTTATCAAATCTGTTTTTAATGGAAAGGTTAAAGGATTTAAAAAAAGAAAGGATTTATCTGAAGGATTTTTTCAAAGAAAATGTTTCAGTAAAGTACGTATACGGTTATCCAACTGTGGTTTCACAAGCTATACAGAACCTAAAGGAGCTAAAAATAGACTATTCTCTATACGAGAAAGAGGATAAGATATTTATTAAAATAAAAGGCAATTTACAGGATAGATTTTCAAAATATATTTTAGATATAACAAAATTTTTATTTGAGATTAATAATATATATCTAGAGGAGTAAATGCCAAAAAAGATACTCATTGTAGATGATGATAAAGATATACTCACTTTATTAAAGATAAAATTAAGGGATAAAGATTTAGAAATAAAAACAGAAACATCTCCACTAAAAGCTCTGGACATTATCTCAAATGAAAAAGTGGATCTTATTCTTATAGACCAACAGATGCCTGAGATTACCGGATTAGAGTTTATAGAAATTGTAAAAGAGAAATATACTGAACTACCTATCATACTGATGACAGCTTTTGGAGATATTGAAGATGCAGTACAGGCTATAAAACTTGGAGCTCTCCATTACATAACAAAACCCATAAATTATGAAGAGCTTAAACATATAGTAAACCAGGCTTTGGAACTTTCCTCCTTAAAGGAAGAGGTAAAACATTTAAAAAATCTCCTTTTTGAGGATTTTATTGCAGAGAGCCAATTAATGAAGGGTGTTATAGATACAGCAAAAAAGGTAGCTCCCTTTGATGCTACAGTTCTTATAACAGGAGAAAGTGGAACAGGCAAGGAAGTTTTGGCCCGTTACATCCATAAAAACAGTAAACGTTCTGATAAACCATTTATAGCTATTAACTGTGGAGCTATTCCTGATGATCTTCTTGAAGCTGAGCTTTTTGGCTATAAAAAAGGAGCTTTTACAGGTGCGTCTTCTGACAAAAAAGGTATTATAGAAGAAGCAGAAGGGGGAACACTTTTACTTGATGAGATAGGGGAATTACCTTTAAACCTACAGGTAAAACTTTTAAGGGTTCTACAAGAAGGGGAAATAAAGCCTTTAGGAAGTAGTAAAGCTAAAAAAGTAAATGTTCGTTTCATAGCAGCTACAAATAAAAATTTAGAGGAACTTGTTAAAAAAGGGTTATTCAGGGAAGACTTGTTCTACAGACTTAACGTTATTTCTATAAATATTCCTCCACTAAGGGAGAGAAAAGAAGATATAATTCCTTTAGCAAAATTTTTTATAAAAAAATATGCCACTAAGTACAGCATAAAACCTAAAATTCTTTCTGAAAAAGCCATCTCAGAACTTATAGAGTATAACTGGCCTGGGAATGTTAGAGAATTAGAAAATATTATAGAAAGAACAATGCTAATATCCCAGGGAGATGTAATTCAGTCTATTTTTGATAAAAATGTATCAAATGGATACACATCTCTTAATGTAAAAAAATACAAAGATGCTAAGAACGAATTTGAGAGGAATTATATAAAAAACCTTTTAATGTTAACAGAGGGAAATATATCAAAAGCATCAAAAATATCTGGACTTACTAGAGCCCAGATATATAGAATAATGAAAAGACACAATATTAAACTTGAAAAGAAGATCTAATCTTCATCTTTTCACTCCAACGCCATATTCATATACCATCTTTCCACCAATTCTACCCTGATATCCTATTATGCCAACGGCCACTATGCCAGCGATAAGATACAGGATAAAAAGAGAACCTTTTTCTTTAAAAAAGAGATAAACCCTAAGAAGACCTAAGATTGTAAAAATCCACGGTAAAAATTCTCCTATTTCTTCATGGGTTTCCAAAAGCTCTTCTGCAGCAGTTCCTTCTATTAAGTGTTCAACAACTTCTTCAGCTCCATGTCCTGTTATAGCTGCACCCCATACAGCTAAAACACCAACAATAAATGTCCAAAAACCTGCATTTTTTAGGCTTTCTTTTTTTAAAATAAATCCAGCAATATCAAAAATTATCCCCATTATAGTCAGGGCAATGGCAAAGTGAACAACAGGTGGGTGCAGTTCTCCCATAATAATCCCTCCTACAAATTTATAACTAAATATAGTTTTATAAAAAATCTTCTGTCAATGTATCTAATAGATACACAAACCATTCCTTTAAAGCTATAACCTTCTGAAAATAAAGAGATTTTTAATAGGCATATATATTGCTCAAATGGAAAAACCAAAAATTTTATGGAGGAAATAATATGAGGAAAAAACTTCTGGCAGGATGCTTATTAGCTGCTGCCTCTTTTTTTGCCTCTTGCGGAGGTGGCGGCGGAGGTACATCTACTACACCAACAGAAGACATCTATGCTACGGTAAAAGGTGTTATTGAAGAAGGAGCTCCAACTACCCAGGGCCTGAGGGTTGGTAAAGTTAATCTCTCCTACATTCTTGCCGCAACATTTGTTGATAACAGGCCTGTGTTTGTTTCAGGACCTATTGATGATGAAGGAAACTATAAGATCAAACTACTAAAAGACAAAGATTATTCCTTTGTATTGTTTGATAATGACCTAAATCCTGTTGTATATGTGGAAAGAAATGGAGAGAACGCTATTGAAATAAAAACCTCCGGAGTGATTGATATTAATATCAGACTTTATGATTCAAATGGAGATTATGTTCCGGATAAAGCAGAACCAGTGGTTCCTCAGGAGTATCAGGATGATGTTGTGTTTAAAAATGATACACGTTTTAAAGACGAAGATGGGGATGGAATACCTGATGTTGTAGAGATTGATCATGATAATGACGGCTATTTTGATAGTATAGAAGATAATGATAAAAATGGGGTCCCTGATAGTATGGAAGATAAAGATGGTGATGGAACACCAGATTCTATTGAAGATAGGGACGGTGATGGAATACCTTACTGGGCGGATGATGATGAAGATGAGTATGAAGAGTATTATGGAGGAAATGATAATATTTCCCAGGAAGATTACATAGTTATCGCGTGGAATGATTTAGGTATGCACTGTGTTGATAAGGATTTTTCTGTATTTTCTATTCTCCCTCCATATAATACCCTCCATGCCCATGTAATTAAAAGAGGACATGAGCCAGAAAAGTTATCAAATGCTTCTGTAAAGGTTTACTATGAAGCTCAGGAAGATAACGATGGAAGTATCAATACAACAAGTATAGGAAAAACTAATTTCTGGGATTATGTAGAAAAGCTATTCCATGTTAACTTAGATCCTGATAAAGGTCTTAAAGGATTTTATATGGCCAGTTATACACCACATGAGATGGAATTCAAAGTAAAATATGATATGTTTATAGCTGAAGGAATTCCAGCTGTTCCTTATGATGATAATGGACAATTTGATCCTTATCCACAGGTTAAAGTTGTTGCTAAAAGTCTGAATGGTACTCAGCTTGCGGCGACTACTACTGTGATGCCTGTAAGTGATGAAATGAACTGTAGAGCATGCCACGGTTCAAATTCAGGAGATATGGAAGCTTTACCTACAGAGCCTGAAAATGATCCAGATCCAGAAAAAGATTATAGGTGGAACATTCTTAAAAAACATGATGAAGAAAACCAGGTTAAAATTACACAGGATATACTCAACCAGTTAAAAGAAAAGGGATATAACTATCAAGCTTCTTTATACGATACCGCAAAAAGTGGAACTCCTATACTTTGTGCAGCATGTCATAAATCAAATGCTATTCCTGGAACTGGAGTAGAAGGAATCCCTCCATTAACTCAAGCTATGCACTCTAAACATGCCGCTCCAATAGCAAATACTGGAAAAACTGGAAAAAATGCATGTTATATGTGCCACCCTGGAGCTAATACAAATTGTGAAAGGGGAGCTATGCACGAATTAGACTGCCAAAATTGTCATGGAACTATGGCTAATGTTGGAAGTTCTAACAGAGAGGGATGGTTTGATATGCCAACATGTCAACAATGTCACCAAGATGGAAAAAGATATCACACCGTATTTGAAAATGACATCATAGGAGGAACTTTAAGGGAAGTTATTGATACAAGATTTGCTACAAAGCCAGATACACCAATTCCTGGAAAATCCCTTTACAGATTTAGCAAAGGTCATGGAGGATTACAATGTTCTGCATGTCACGGCTCTCCGCACGCAGAATATCCAACCTTATTAGACAAGGATAACAGACAGGTAATAGCTCTTCAGGGATATAAAGGAAATATAAGGGAATGTTTTGTGTGTCACAAGGATCAGGTGCCTTTAACAGCTAACAAGGGACCCCATGGTATGCATACAATAGGCCAAGCGTGGGTTGATGAACATGGTGATTATGTGGAAGATTATGGTTATAATAGCTGTAAAACTTGCCATGGAATAGATCTTAGGGGATCTGATCTTTCTGAAATAAAAACTACTAAAACATTTGATGCAGAAGAATATGGAAGAAGGACATTCCAGGCTGGACATAAAATTGGATGTTATGACTGCCATAATGGTCCAGATGAAGACTAGTTTTAGATGGGGGTACTAACCCCCATTTTTTTTTATAATAGTTTCATGAAAAAAATTCTTTTTTTATTTTTTCTTCTTAATACGGTTGCGTTTGCCTTTGAAAATAAATACGATTTTGGACGAGGTTTTAATATCAACAATAACATATGGATAGGGGGATATTTAACTTTTAGTTATAAAAATCGTGATGATAAAGGTTCTTTAAAATTTGAAGATATTGCTTTACTTTCACGTATCTCTTTTGGAAATATTTCCCTTTTTTCTGAAATAGAAGCAAAAAATATATATATTTCTTCTTTTAACAGCCATAAACGAACAGGCAACAATAAATATATTCCAAAGATAGAAAAAAGCAGAAATTGGCACTTTGATTTTGAGATTGAAAGATTATTTATAGAATACAACTACAATAAATACTTAAATTTTAAAGTTGGTAGATTTTTAACTCCCCTTGGAATATGGAATAAAATCCACATAGATGCTCTAAAATGGACTGTTTCTGATCCTTTAGTTTCAACAAATTTTTTCCCGATGTTTACAACAGGTATTGATTTATACGGATTTTTTCCTTTAGGAAGGAATATAAAATACAACATTTTTGTACAGAGAAATGAAAATATAAATCCATCTTATAACAACCTTAAAGTTGATAAGTTAACCGGATTTCAAATTGAAAAAATTGTAAACATTAACCAGAGATACGGTTTTAACGGTGGTATTTTTGATGAGGATATATCTTATGAAAGATACACTTTTTTAGGCATTTTTGGAAAAACTAAAATAAAAAAATTATATTTCTCCTCTGAGATTTTTTATGCTTTTGAAAAAAATAAAGGAAATGTAAAACACAAAGAACACGGAAAAATAACGTACTATATTCAATCTGCCTATAGGGTTTTTCCATCCCATTATGTTGTTTTTAGAAAAGACGGTCTGTACGATAGTTCCGATGATAAAACAATAGATATATGGACTGTATGCTGGAATTACAGACCTAGATTTAACGTTTCCTTCAAGGTGGAGTATCAAATTTTTGAAAAATATCCAGACTGTTTTAGACTTTCTTTTGCTTTGCTGTTTTGATGAAAAAAATATTTATTTTAATAATCTTTTTAATATGCTTTAGTTCCTCCTTCAGCAAAGAGGAATATATATATGTTGTTATGAACAAAAATACCCCTGTTAAACTCTCCTGTGAAGAAGTAAAGCTTATATACCTTAAAGAAATAAGGGTTATCAATGGAATAACCCTCATACCTGTAAATCTCCCTGCCAATAATCCTGTAAGGACATATTTTAGAAAATATATTCTTAATATGGATGAAGAAGAACTCAGTATCTACTGGAATGAGATGTACTATGAAGGGATAACACCTCCTATTGTATTAAAGTCCCAGGAAGCGGTCAGAAGATTTATAAAAAAAGTTAAAGGTGCTATAGGTTATTTGACAAAAAAATATATAGACAAAAGTATGAAAATAATATGCTCCATAAAGGTGGAGAAATGAAAAAAGTTTTGATTGTGGATGATGATAAACAAAACAGGTTTTTACTCAGGCTTATATTAGAAAAGGAAGGATTTTTAGTAAAGGAAGCCCAGACCGGTAAAGAGTGTATTGATATTATGAAGGAGGATGTTTTTGATCTTGTTCTTCTGGATGTTATGATGCCTGATATTAATGGATTTGATGTTTATAAAGAAATAAAAGGAAAGACTCCAGTTATTTTCTTAACAGCCCTAGGAGAAAGGGATATAAAAGAAAGAGATATTGAATATATTTTAAAACCTATAGACATTCAAATTTTTGTAAAAAAGGTGAAAGAAAAGGTTAAATGAGTATCAGAATAAAAGTTTTTTTAGTTCTTCTTGTACTGACTCTTCTCCCGTACGGGCTGGCAAGCTTTTTTATATTTAAATATGGAGAAAATCAACTAAGGAACAACATAAAAAATCAACAGCTTCAAAATATTGCTCTTATTCAGCAAAATATACAGAACTATTTTTTGTCTATGAAAAAAAATCTTAATTTCTGGTCAAAGGCTCAGATATTAGATGATATTTTGATAGGAGATCTTGATAAAAGGATACAGATATTCCTTGATCAGATAAAAACAAATTATCATTTAAAGGGGATTTTACTTGTTGTAAATAAAGAAGGAAGGATAATAGCATCTACGAAGAGAAAATTAGTAGGTAAATCTTTTTGGAATATTGGCCTGTCTGGTCAAAATAATTTTATTTTAACTTTTCCTGTTTTCTCTTCCTTTGATAAAAGAAAAATTGGTGAGTTTGTTTATATTTTTAAACCTTATTATTTGAAATCTTTTTTATACAAAAACCCTTTTTCAGGGCTATCCTTGTATAATACAAAGTCAAAAGCACGTATAGGCTATATAGAAGATATCCCGGAAATTCTTTTATATAAAAATGAGTATGAGGATAAAGAGTATATTTACTTTTCCCAGGGATTTTCCCTTACAGATTTAAAAAATTGGCTTTTAATATCCCAAATAAATAAAGAGGCTGTATTTTCTCCCTTAAGGAAAATACAGGATTATTTTTTCTTTGTGTTTATAACAGGCTTTTTTCTGATTGTTGCGTTTTCCTTTTATATTTCGGAGAAACTGGTTAGGCCTATAAAAAACATTGCAGAAACTATGGAATATGTTGTGGATAAAAAGGATTATTCTGTAAGGGTACTGTACTCCGGTAAAGATGAGATAGGAATTCTGGCAAAAGCATTTAATCATATGTTATCAGAGGTTGAAACAGCATTAAAAACAATAGAAAAAGAAAACAAAAGAAGGCTTTATCTTTTTAAAAATCTTATTGAAATATTCAGCAGGATAACCTCCGTTCAGAAGGATACGGAGGTTTTAGATGTTGCCGTTAAGGAACTTCAAAAATTTTTTAAGGATATAAAAATTCACTTCTCAAAAAAGAAAATGCACTACAGCGTTCCAATAAAAACAAAGAGTATAGAAGGTTATCTTGTTTTTGAAACAAAGAAAACTTTAACAAAAGAGGAGAAAAATTTCTATACATCTATAGGGGAA
Source organism: uncultured Aquificales bacterium (assembly GCA_964536105.1). Lineage (GTDB taxonomy): Bacteria > Aquificota > Aquificia > Aquificales > Hydrogenothermaceae > JAADDV01. Next base: position 11,788 of record CAZHWB010000109.1, read on the forward strand.
CTTATAAATCTTCTTCTGGAAAAGGTGGAACTTTTAACAAAAGCCCAGGAGGCCTCCAAAGCAAAATCAGCCTTTATATCAAATATGTCCCACGAACTTAGGACACCCCTAAACAGTATCCTTGGCTTTTCACAATTTTTACAGAGTATTGAAACAGACAGTACAAAAAGGGAGGCTTTAAAAAGTATAGAAACAGCAGGAAGGCATCTTTTGGAGATGATAAATGATATTTTGGATTACGCGAAGCTGGAGGCTGGAGCTGTATATGTAAAAAAGGAAAGATTTTTCATAAAGGAACTTTTAGATGAAGTATTTACTATTGTAAAACCCCTTGCAGAGGATAAAAATCTAAAGCTGGAGTATTTTTATGAGAATTTTCCAGTTTATTCAGATAAAAAGCTTCTAAAGCAGATACTTTTAAATTTACTTTCAAATGGAATAAAATTCACAGAAAAAGGATATATCCGTGTTAAAGCATGGAAAGAGAATGATAAAGTGTTTTTCTCTGTAAAGGACACAGGTATCGGTATAAAAAATGAAGATATTGAGAAAATTTTTCAGGATTTTACCCAGCTAGAGAACCCTTTGCAAAAAAGGTATAAAGGAACAGGACTTGGTCTTGCTATTGTAAAGAAATACATTGAACTTTTAGGTGGAAAAATAGAAGTTCACAGCCAGGAATACAAAGGGACTGAGTTTGTATTCTGGATTAAAGAAAATTAGAAGAACCTCCTATTTCTGTTAAAGATATTTTTGTTCCTTTAGACACTTTTATTTTATCCAGTATCTTTTTTATTTTGTCTTTATTTTTGAAATCCTCCTTTGATACAAAAACCTCTTCACCTTCAAATACAGTATCAGAAGGGAGAATAAAAATATTTGACTTAGCTATTTGTATAAATTTACTGTCCTTTTTATACCCAAGAATACAAAATGCTTCTTCAAAGGGTGCATGGAGTTTAAAGTAATGCTTACCGTACTTTTCTTCCACGTTAATAACTACCTTTTCTTCATCCTTTATAAAAACCCTTATCTGTTTATCGTAATTTATTAGTTTTTCATATAAACTGTCTTCAATATCCCAGTATATAAACTGAACTACAGGATCTACGCTAAGAAAAGTAACTTTTGTCTGGTTGTACCTTTCAGGTATCAAAAATTCTTCCTGGATAAATACAGGTTCCTCATGTTTAATGTCTTCAAGTATCGTTGGGGTAAGATATCCCCTTCCAAACTCTTTTATACTTTCCTTTAGCAGGATTTCATTGTCCATCTTAAACTCCTTTTGGAAACCCAAATTTTACCTCTTCATAAAGCCTTATATATTTTGAGGCGGAAGCTTCCCATGAAAAATCTAAGCTCATAACAAATTCCCTTAGTCTGTAAAATCTTTTCTTATTTCTAAAAAGTTCCTTTGCCCTGTTTATACCTTTTATAAATTCTGTCTTTGTTGGATGCTCAAATAAAATCCCGTAGCCTGCAGGAAGATCTATATCTATAACTGTATCGGCAAGTCCACCGGTTTTTCTTGCAACAACCAGTGTACCATATCTCATTGCTATCATCTGGTTTAAACCACATGGTTCATATATTGAAGGCATTAAAAGAAAATCTGCAGAGGCATACATTTTTCTGCTTAAAGGTTCATCATATCCAACCTCAATAAATATATTTGGGAATTTGTTTTTTATTCCTGCAAAAAAATCGTTGTAGGATTTATCTCCAGAACCTAAAATCGCAAAATTTGCGTTCATTGATGCAAGTTCAGGGATAGCCTCCTGTATGATGTCTATTCCTTTTTGTTTTGCAAATCTTCCAATAAAGATAAAAAGGGGTTTTTCAATCCCGGCAAGACCGTATTCATCAAGGAACATCTGTTTGTTTTTTTCCTTTTTTTCTAAGGATGTTTCGTTATAGTTCTGGTATATGTAAGGATCTGTTTCTGGGTTCCATACATCGTAATCAATTCCATTTAGTATTCCGTATAACTTGTGGCAGTGGGCCCTTAATACGCCATCAAGCCCAAATCCGTACTCAGGGGTGCATATTTCCCTTGCGTACGTTGGGCTTACCGTCGTAACAGCATCAGAAAAAACAATACCTCCTTTTAAAAAGTTTACCTTTCCATAAAATTCAAGGGCTTCCATATTAAAAAGATGCCAGCCAAGGTTGAGTTTATCTATTGTACTTTTGTCAAAAACCCCCTGGTATGCAATGTTGTGTATAGTATGGACGGTTTTGATAGGAAGCTTGTATTTATCTTTTATAAGGACAGGAATAAGGGCTGTTTGCCAGTCGTTTGTATGAACAACATCTGGATAAAAGCCTGTTTTTTTAAAAAATTCAATAACAGCATAGGAAAAAGCTCCAAATCTTATATCATTATCAGGGTAATCACCTTCAGGGGTTCCATAAAGAAAGTCCCTATCAAAAAGTTCTTCATTATGAAAAAAGTAGTACTTAACATCATCTTTCAGTTTATATATCCTAAATCGGTAGTTTTTACCTGAAAGGGAAACATCAATATAAAGATCAGTCTCAACAATATTATGTTTTTTTCTATCAACTGTTTTGTATAGGGGCATCATTGATATAACTTTTATCCCATGGTGGGACACAGCCTTTGGGAGGGAGTAAGAAACATCAGCAAGCCCTCCAGTTTTTGCAAATGGATAAATTTCACTTGATACAAATGCTATTTTCATGGCTAAACTCCATTTATATAAGTACTTCCCTTAAAAATTTAGCTGCATCTTCTGGTGGGGTTGGATTTATTATATAATCTGTTCCCAGTTCAAACCCAGCATGGACAGCTATTCTTGGAAGTATCTCTATATGCCAGTGGAAAAACTTTTCTATATCTGAAAAGTAATTAGGGTCTTCAGGATTTTCCCTTACAGGTGGAGATGTATATAAAATCATATTAAAAGGAGGATTTACAAGGGCCTTGTGAAGTCTTCTTACAGCCTGCTGTGTCGCATCTGAAAGGTTGTTTAATTCATTATCATTGATAGCGGTAAAGTCATGTTGATGCCTTTTTGGAACAATCTTAACTTCAAAAGGAAATAAGGAGGCATACGGACAAAAAACAATAAAGTCGTCATTTTCATAAACAATTCTACTTCCATCTAAAAGTTCTGCTTTTATTTCATCACAGGTATAGCATCTTTCCTTTTTTCTATAGTGTTTTCTTGACTGTTTAATAATTGTATCTGGCTTTTTTGGTATTTTTGAAAGGGCAATAATCTGGGAATGGGAATGGACTAAGCTCTTTCCTGCATCTTTACCGTGATTTTTAAAAACCTGAACGTACTTAATCCTGAGATCCTGATACAGACTTCTTATCCTTTCCTTAAAAGCAATATACATATAGTTTAATTCCTGTATTGTAAAGTCCTGTATATGTTTGTAGTGGTCTGGGGTATCAATAACAACCTCATGTGCCCCAAAACCACCCTTCTTATCGTATATAAAGTAAAAGTCAGCTTTATCAGTTTCCTCTATTCTAAACGCCGGATATTTATTTGGAATTACCCTGACCTTCCAACCTGGGGTATTTGGTGCTGTTCCAGGGTCTCTTATTGCAAAGATTTCAGGGGGCGTTTTCCCTTCATTTCCAGGTTCAAAGGGGCATTTTTTTATATCGCCGTACTCTTCATATACATGGGTTGTGTAGTCGTGGGGTCTTCTTGCCCTTTCAACAGCAATAACAGTCCATGTATCCTTTAGATAGTTGTATCTTAATTCTGACACTTTTTTCCCCGTTTATTTTTTTACAGTACCTACAAGTTTATATCATCTATATTTATAAGAGAAGCTCCTTTTAAAAGCATCATGTTTAAAGCTTTTTCACTATCTCCAGGATTTACATCCACCCCTTTAATGCCATCTTCCAGAACAAAAACCTGATAACCAAGGTTTAAAGCTCCAAGAACGGTATTTTTTACACAGTAGTCAGTAGCAACTCCCCCAACAAAAACCCTTCTTATTCCCCTTTCTTTTAAAAGATCATCTAAAATAGTTCCCTGGAAGCCTGAATAAGCATCAAAATCCCTGCTTGTTCCTTTTGAGATGATAAATTTATTATCTAAGGGAAGTTTCAGGTCAGGATGGAACTTAGCCCCCTCTGTATTTTGGACACAGTGGGGTGGCCATATTCCCCCATGTCCTTTAAAGGATATATGATCTTCTGGATGCCAGTCCCTTGTAAAGAAAACTGGATTTCCATTTTTTTCAAAAATCTCTATATATCTGTTTAACGGTTCTACAACCTTATCCCCTTCAGGTACCGGAAGGGCGCCCCCTGGCATAAAATCATTCTGAACATCCACAACAATTAAAGCATCCCTATCTGTTATTTTTAACTTCATACTTTAACCTCCTTTTTATTTTAAAAATATTCTTTTAAAGAGAACTAATCCAGTTATAGGAAATAAAGACATAAGAAAAACAGACATAGGGTAGTTGTCTTTTGTTATGTACAGAAAAAAGCTCCATACAAACAAACCAGTTGTGGTGGCTATTCTTTCTGTAAGTGATAAAAAGGCCATTCTTGTGGATATTTCCCCTGGGGGAAATAAAAGTAATATAAGCAGTCTTGATGTTGTCCACAGGTGTGCCAGGGAGAAACCTGCAAAAAAACCAGCAAAAATGATAAATTCTTTAGATGTAAAAGGCAGAATCATCAATAAAAATATCCACATAAAAAAGCCGTATAAAAAGGTTTTTCTTATATCCCTTTTATCAGAGAAAAATCCCCAGAATATCCCCCCGAAAACTCCTCCTAAAGCTGAAAATCCAATAACTTTATAAATCTCATAATCATTTAAAGAATATACATTTTTTAGATATATACCCATCATAGCTATAAGTGTATTTGCAACCTCTGTTAAGGACAATATAGAGATAATAAGAAACATAAATTCCCTGTCTTTAAGTAAATTTTTTAAGGAAAACTGACCTTTTTCCCCAGGGTTTTCTATAAAGAGAAAGGAAGGAAAGGAAAGAAGTAAAAATATAGCTCCGCAAACAGCAAACACTTCAGGGATTTTTAGTTTTGATGCTAAAAATATGAGGGAAACGGCAGATGCTATATAACCTAAACTGACCCCAAACCCTGAAGCTATTCCCTTTTCTTTAAAGCTCAATAAAAGGGTATTGTAAAAAATAAAGCTCTGCTGGTGGAAAACAGCAGATAATATAAAAAGAAAAAGGGCTATATAAGGATTGTGGATAAAAAAATATATAAAAATTACAGAAAAACCTGTAAGGATAGAAAAAAGAACAAAAAACTCCTTTCTTTTTCCCTTTTTATCTGCTATCTTTCCAAAATAAAGGGCCAGAAAAAAAGAGAAAATAAACCCTGTTCCATACAAAATACTGTATATTTTTGTATCAATATAGGAGGAAATAAAAAGGGGAAATGCAGTTGAGAAAACAAGAGCCCCTAAAACTGTTTCACCAGCGTCAAATAAGCCAAATGATACGATCTTTTTCATATTCATCTCAGATTGCTTTCATTTTAACCACAGGGTAGATTTATTTTTAACATAAATATAGGAGGTTAGCCTATTGAAAGCTGTTATTATGGCAGGAGGGTTTGGAACAAGAATACAGCCTTTAACAAACAGTATACCTAAACCTATGCTCCCTATAATGAACCGTCCTATGATGGAACATATTTTAAAAAAGGTAAAAAGTGCAGGGATAACAGATATCATAGTTCTTCTTTATTTTAAACCGGAAGTGATAACAGATTATTTTAAGGACGGATCTGATTTTGGGGTTAACATAACTTACGTTAGACCTGATGATGACTACGGTACCGCAGGGGCTGTAAAAAAGGCAGAAAAATATCTTGATGAGACATTTATTGTTGTCAGTGGGGACCTTGTTACAGATTTTGATTTTAAGGAAATAATAGGCTACCACCAGATAAAAAATTCAAAATTAACAATAACCCTGACATCTGTAGAAGATCCCCTTCAGTTTGGGGTTGTAATAACAGATAAAGAGGGAAAAATACTAAGATTTCTGGAAAAACCAGGCTGGGGGGAGGTCTTCAGTGATACCATAAACACAGGTATATACATCATAGAACCTGAAATCCTAAAGTATATCCCTGAAAATGTTCCCTTTGATTTTAGTAAAGACCTGTTCCCTTTACTTATGAAACAGGGAATAACCCTTTACGGTTTTAAGGCAAAGGGCTACTGGCGGGATGTGGGAAATCCAGAAAGCTACAGGGAAGTCTTTAAGGATATCTTTTCAGGGAAGGTTAAGGTTTTTATTCCAGGGGAAAAGATATCTATAGGGAATGGGGTTGTTTATACAGAAGATGGAACAGAACTTCCAGAGGATATACAGGTGGAGGGAACAGTTGTTTTAGGGAAAAATGTTACATTGAAAGAAGGGTCATATCTTAAAGATGTTGTCATAGGGGATAAAACGGAGATTGGAGAGGGAACATCACTTAAAGAGTCTGTTTTGTGGTGGGATGTAAAAATAGGGGAAAACTGCCTTTTCAATAACAGTGTCATCTGTAATGATGTGGAGATTGGAAATAACGTCAAAGCGGAAAAGGGGGTTATTATAGCTGAAAAAACAGAAGTGGAAGATAATGTTGTGTTTGAAAAGGATGTTATTGTCTGGCCGGAAAAATTTATAGAGGAAGGCTCTATTGTTAGTTCAAATCTTATATGGGGGGAAAAATGGAAAAAAACTGTTTTTGAAGGGGGAAAGGTTTCAGGAAGGACAAATATAGAGCTTTCTTGCGAAATGGCTGCGAAACTTGGGGAAACATTTGGCAGTATATTACCGAAAGGTAGCGTTGTTCTAATGTCAAGGGATTATCACAGGGCATCAAGAATGCTTAAAAGAGCTTTCTTAGGGGGACTTTTATCTACAGGTATAAATGTAATAGATATGAAACTCCTTTCCCCTCCTGTTATGAGGTATCTTGTTTTAAATTCTGAGGCTGTTGCAGGAATCCACTTTAGACAGTCCCCATCTAATCCAACATACACAGAAATAATGTTTTATGATAATGATGGAATACCTATAGATACAAACACTGAAAAATCTTTAGACAGAATATTCTTCAGGGAAAGGTTCAGAAGGGTAAACTTTAATGAAATTGGTGAAATTAAAGAACAACCTCTTTTAAAAGAAAACTACAAAGATACATTTTTATCCCTTATAGATGCCCCTTCCATAAAATCAACCAAATTCAAAATTGTTGCAGATGTTTTAAATGGAGCATTGGCTGCAGTTTATCCAAAACTTTTAAATGAGCTGGGAATAGAAAATATTACATTAAACGCCTATTTTGATGAGAAGAAGTTAGCCAATATACCTGTTTTGCAGAAAAGTGCCATTGATAATGTGGCAAAAATTGTTAAAACCCTTGATATGAATGCCGGTTTTGTTTTATTCCCAAGTGGCCATAAATTAAAAGTTTTATCTGATACAGGGGAAAATATACCTAATCATAAAGCCCTTTTGATGATCCTCCTTCTTATAGATAAAACTATAGACAAGCAGGTAAAGGCGTATTTACCTGTTTCTGCCCCTGATGTTTTAGATGAACTTCTTGAAAACCTGATTATTGAAAGGGGTAAAACAACAAGCCTGAAATCAAACTTCCTGAAAGATTACTACTTTATAGGAAATATACAGGGTAATTACACATTTACACAGCTTTCATTTTCCCCTGACAGTATGTTTACAAGTGTGAAAATACTTGAGATGCTTGCCAAAACAGGGGAAAAGATATCTTCTATCCTGAACCAGATACCCGATTACTTCTTTAAACACGTTGTTATAGGCTGTCCAACAAACCTAAAAGGAAAAATGATGAGAAAATTTACAGAGGAAGCCATGGATAAGGAGGCTTCATTTATAGATGGTGTAAAGATATTTGAAGGAGGGAAAAACTGGGTTCTTATGATACCTGATCAGTATGAGGATATTATCCATCTTTATATACAGGCTGAAAATGAAGAAAAAGGTTTAGAGTTAATGGCTGAATATACAGAAAAGATAAACAGGTGGTTAACAGAAAAAGAGTAAAAGGGAGCTTAAAGCTCCCTTTTTTTTATACTCCAGCAGTTGCTTCTGCTTCCTGAACTTCTACCTCAACAACAGGACCCTGCCATAATCCGTGTTTTGTGCAGTAGCTCATAGCCTGGAGTTTTAATTTATTTTTTGTAGGAACGATATAAAAATCAACTTCAGCCTGAGAGCACTGATTTCCCTGTGTTCCAGGAACAAAAGTAGCCTGTCCTAAGAATGTATCACCGTCCCAGAGTTGAACCCATGCGATATAATGATCAAAATCATCTGGATGACAGTATTCCTCTCCAACTTTAACCTTAACCTTTAACTTTTGGCCTTTTACAGCATTTCCTTCAACATGGACAAATGGGGAATGTCTGTCAATAAAATCCCTTTTAGCTTCTTTGTCTAACGTAGAGATGTCTACATATTCATTAATTTTTGGCATAAGCATTACCTCCATTGTGTTTTTTATACAAATCATATTAAGTTTATATAAGATTTCGTGAAATGATATTAATCACAGAGGTAAGATATGAAGGAATTATTTACCCTGTTAATAGTTATCCTTTTTGTTTTTATTTCTAAAATACCGTCTATTATCTTCTTCCTATAGCCTTTTTTACCTGATCAAGGGAAATTTTGTAGTAAATAGGTCTCCCGTGGGGACACAGATTAGGATTGTCTGTAAGGAGCCAATTTTTTAAAAGGGTTTGGGCTTCTATATCAGACAGTATATCCCCGGCTATTATGGAGTTTTTACAGGATATTTCAGCAAGTATATCCTCTACAGGTCTTTCTTTGTCAAAATCCTCTAAAATCTCAAAAAAGAGTTTTTTAGCTTCCTTTTCAGGAACAAAGGAGGGAATCTGGGATATTGTAATCTGACTATCGTTAATCTCAAATGTATATCCAATGGAAAATAAAAAGTCCTGATGCTCCTCTACTTTATAAATCTCATCTATTGAAAGATTTACCTTTATAGGTTTTTTTAATGTTTTTTTCTGTATCTGGTATGAAAGGTATCTCTTTTTAAGAATATGAAAGTTTACCCTTTCATGGGCAACGTGCTGGTCAACAAGATAAAGCTCCCCATCAAGATAAACAACAAGAAATGTGTCCTCAATCTGTCCCAAAACTTTAAAAGGTATTTCCCTTTTGTAGTTTTTTACTTCCTGGGATAATGTGTAAGAAGTTTTTCTTTTTAGAGGGGTTTTTATATGTTCCGAGGCTTTTTTCAGTAATTCAATTACCGGGGCATCTTTTCTGAATTTTACTTCCTCTTTTGAAGGATGAATATTAAAATCAACAAAATATGGAGGAAGTTCTATAAACAGAACATAAAAATTTTTACCAAAAACAGATTTTATAACCCTATCTAAAACCCAGTTCCTTACCGGCCTTCCATTTATGTATAAAATCCCTTTCTTTGATATCCCTTCATTAAGGGATACGTAACCCTTAACCCTTCCAAGTTCATTTTCATACTGGATACTATACAGGTCTTTAACTTTTGGATAAATTTCCTTAATTCGGCTTTCAAGGGAAGAAGGTGATAGATTAAATTTTTCTCTTCCATCAATGTAAAGTGAAAAACTCTTATCTGTATGGATAAGGGCGTACTTTATAAATGTGTCAACAATGTGGACAAGTTCTGTTTTTTCAGACTTTAAGAATTTCTGTCTAACAGGAACATTAAAAAACAGATCTTTTACCTTTACAGTTGTACCTACAGGGGCCCCTGTCTCTGATATGTATCTGACATTCCCACCTTCTACAAAGATCTCCTTGCCAAGGGGCATATCCTTCTGTCTTGAAATAATACTGAATTTTGATACAGATGAGATACTGTATAAGGCCTCTCCCCTAAAACCGTAAGAATGAAGATCATAAAGGTCATCAATATCAGATATCTTACTTGTTGTGTATCTTTTTATAACCTCAGGAAGGTCATCAGGATGTATCCCTAAGCCGTTATCTTTTACCTGTATAAGTTTTTTCCCGCCCTTCTCAATATAAATATCTATGCGGTTTGCTTCTGCATCCAGTGCATTTTCAAGCAGTTCCTTCAGGACATTTGCAGGTCTTTCTACAACTTCGCCTGCAGCTATCTTGCTTACAACATCTTCAGGAAGCTGTTTAACCCTTTTATCTTTACCCATAATAACCCTTATTTTTTTCTACAGAAAATCTTATTATACTCTTGTCAATTTTTTCTACTGCAATAATTTTAATAATGCTATTACAAAATATCTAAAAACAAATAAACAACAAGGAGGGCTAAAATGGCTGTAAAGAAACTGGAAAAATCCCAGTGGGAAGCTTATTTTAACGAGTTTGACAAAAAATACAGAGAAGGGCAGATACCTGCTAAAGAGGTTCAAATTGAGATTGTAAATGAAGAGATTGGGGATCAAGTGGAAACGTGGTGGCAGCCTCTTATTGGTCTTGCCTACGATCCTAAAGATGATGAATTTGAAGTGGCAGCAGAAAGACATGACCATCTTATCCATAAGCCTGTTGAAATTTACGTAGACGAAGATGTAGACGGCAGTATAAAAACTGTAGAGGTTATTCAGGAGGATGGAACAAAGCATATAATAAAACTAAGAACCCCTGAGGCCTTACCTGAAAAATAGTTCCGCAGGGAGGCTCTCGCCTCCCTCTGGGGATAAAGTATGAAAAAGCTGATTTTTCTTCTCTTTTTTTTCAGTTTTTCCTTTGGTCAGCCGTTAAAACTGGAAAAAATATACATCTTTGGCAACAAAACTTTTATTTATGGAACTTCCCTTCTAAGTTCTTCAAAACACTCTACAGTAATAACTATCCCAGATGAGATATCCCTTAAGGAGATATATTTTAATTCTGACAACGGCAGGTGCTCACTTTACCATTTTAAGGAAATACAAAAAGAAAACCCATTAGTATCCAGACTTAAAGAAACACTGCAAAAAAAAGAGCTTCTTTTAGAAGAAAAGGAAAAAAAGTTAATGTTTCTTGATAAGATCCCTGTTTCCCAGAAAAATATAGACATCCTGACAAAGAAATTTAAAAATCTTCAACAGGAAATAAAAATACTAAAGGAAGAGATAGAAAATTTAAGAAAAGAGATAAAAATCCATCAAAGGAAAAATATAGAAGTTTCCTACAGCTGTAAAGACAATCAGGTTCTGGAACTTTTTTTTCCTGTAGATGTGTCAGCCTACCACAGGTATGTAATAAACGGATCTTTTGATAAAGGGGAAATTTATATACAGAGCAACCTTATTTTAAAGAATAATGAAAATTTTCCCTTAAAAGAAGTTTCTGTAGATTATTTTTCATATATGAAAAACCCCTCAGTTTCCCCAGATGGTACTCCTTTTATTTCAAAGAGAACAGCATTTGAAAAGGCGGTAGCCTCAACCACTTCATATAGGGAAACCGGGGCAAAATCCCACTTTTTTGTAGAAAAAATTTCCATAAGCCCAAAGAAATCTATATCGGTTGTGGTATCAGAAGATAAATACAAAGCAAAATTTGATATTTTTATAGATGGTTATGCTACCAGAACACCTTTTATAAGGGCTTTAGTCAAACCTGATAAAAACTTTCCTGTATCAAAGGGAATTTTCTTTTTAGACAATATGTATATAGGAGAAGAGATACTGCATTCCCTGAAAAAAGGAAAGAAAAACTACATATTTTTTGGGGAAGACTTTTTTACAGATGTGAAAAAGGAAAAAATTTTAGACAGGTACGAATATATATCAAAGAGAAAATCAATCCATATAGTTAGATGGAAATACTACATCAAAAACAACCATAAAAAACAGATAGATGTCATTCTAAAGGATAGACTTCCTGTTTCGCCTTCTGAAAATATCCAGTTTGAATACATATCTGATCTACCCTGGGAAAGCTTATCCCCAGATGGAACTGTTGTATGGCACATAAAATTAAAACCTGGCCAGTTATTTGTTTTTGAATATGGATATAAAAGAATAAAGATCAAAGAATGAGCATAGCATCTCCATAGGAAAAAAACCTGTATCTCATTTCTACAGCCTTTTTGTAAGCTGAAAGAATAAAATCTTTCCCTGCAAATGCAGATACAAGAAGGATTAAGGTTGATTTAGGAAGATGGAAGTTTGTTATCAGTGTATCAACCATCTTAAAGTTGTATGGGGGGTATATAAAGATATCGCTGAAACCTTCTGTTTTTCCTGTCTGGGCATATGTTTCAAGTGTTCTTACAACTGTTGTTCCAACAGCAACAACCCTTTTTCCTTTCTCTTTTGTCTGCTTTATAGCCTTTAATGTTTCCTCAGGTATGTGGTAATACTCTTCATGCATTTTGTGTTTTGTTATATCTTCTGTCTGTATAGGTCTAAATGTTCCAAGTCCTACATGTAAAGTAACAAATACTTTTTTTATTCCTTTTTCTTCAAG
>CAZHWB010000110.1:0-8386 GCA_964536105.1 uncultured Aquificales bacterium
TGTTCCAGAAGCTATAGTTATTCATTCCCACTCCTATTCTATAATAGAAGATTTTAAGAGATACTTCGATATAGGTGCATTTCACAGGATGAATAAATGGCTTATAGAAGAGTTTGGAAAACCAGAAGGTGAAGGATTAAAATATATAAAATCTGAAATAAAATTTATACTTAAAGAACATCCTTCAAAATTACCAGAAAGTATAATAAGAAATATACTCAAATATTTAGCTTATAAAATAGGGTATAACTATTCTAAACTACCAGGAGCTTTGATTAAAAATTTATCACTACACAAAAGCTGGTGGGAAAATAATCACAACTTATGAAAAATATAAAATCTTACGTTTTTAAGCTTTTGTCTAAAAGGGATTATTTTTCATCTGAGCTTAAAGATATACTTTTGAAAAAAGGTTTTCCTGAAGAAGATATAAACCACATCATTGAATATCTAAAGAAAAACGGATATATAGATGATGAAAAATTAAAGGAAAGATTTATAGAAAGGTATCTTGAGAAGGGGAAAAGCCCTGTTTATATAAAAAATAAGCTTTACCAGAAAGGAATAACAGATGAGATAAAAATCTCTTTTGAAGATGAACTAAATTCAGCATTAAATCTTCTACGTTTTAAATATAGAAAAAGCAAAGATTTTAAAGAAGTAGTAAAATTTTTATCCTACAGAGGCTTTTCATATGATGTAATTTCCGAAGCATACAGAATTTTTACTGAAGAGGAAAAATGAGAATTATACAGGATAAAGACTTGCCCATTAAAGAAGAAACAGTGTGCACCATAGGTAGCTTTGATGGTTTTCATATTGGACACAAAAAAATACTGAAAAAGGTAAAGGAAAAAGCTTTAAAGACAAATAGAAAATCCCTTGTTATTACATTTGATCCGCATCCCAAAAAACTCCTTAACCCTGATAAAGCCCCATGCACTATAACAGATACAGAAACAAAAAAGGATCTTTTAAAAAAAGAGGGGATTGATTTTCTGTATATAATAAAGTTTGATGAAAATTTTAGTAAAAAAACAGCAAAAGAGTTTTTAAAATTTTTGGTAAATGATCTAAACTGTAAACATATTATTGTTGGTTATGATTGGAAGTTTGGATATAAAAAAGAAGGAAATGTATATTTTGCAGAAAAATATGAAAAGGAATTAGGATTTAATATAGAGATTGTAGAGCCAATTCTTCAGGATGATATAAGGGTAAGTAGCACGTTAATAAGGAAGCTTTTAAGAAAAGGGGAAATAGAAAAAGCTTCTTATTTTTTAGGCAGGAACTACTGTATAAAAGGTAAAGTTGTAGAGGGAAATAAACTTGGAAGAAAAATAGGATTTCCTACAATAAATATAAAACCCCCAGAGGATTTGTGTCTGAAAAAGGGAGTTTATGCTGGATTTGTAGAAATAGAAGGAAAAATTTATCCAGCAGTTATAAACTACGGTTACAGACCTACAGTTGATGGAAAGAAACTTCTTATAGAAGCGCATATCTTTGATAAAGAGATCAAATTAAAAAAACAGTCTGTAAAGGTTTTCTTTGTTTCTTTTATTAGGGAAGAAAAAAAATTTGAGTCAGTTGGAAACTTGCAAAAACAAATTGCCGAAGATATAAAAAAGGCAAAAGAAATTTTAGAGGTAATAGTATGAAGAAGATAGTCTCTATCTTTTTACTGATTTTTGTTTTTTCTTTAGCATATGGAAACATATCCCAGGAGGAGATAAAGCTACCATCAGTTGTATTTCCCCTTGAAATTACAACCATAAAAATAGAAGAAAAAGAACCCCTTTCACCCCCTGATAAAATAGACTTTAAAGAAAAACTACAAATCAAGCTATTTGCCGAAGATATTGATCCAATTCCCCCTTACTATATAGAGCTTCCAGTATTTGATATCAAAAAACCAAAGGTTTTTTTAGGCTTACCTAAAGAAAATGCTCTCCTTGCATCGGCAATAGATAATTTTTTCAATGGAAACCTTTTTTCAGCAAAGGAAAACCTACTTGAGCTTATTGAAAAAAAAGCAGACAAACCTCAAACGGGAACAGGATATTACCTTCTTGGTATAGTAGAACATAGACTTGGGAATATAAAAGATGCCTTCTATTATCTAAAAAAAGCGTGCGAATTTAACAAGCCTTTTGATGAAAGGGACTTTGCATGTTTTAACGCCTCTATTACTGCCATACAGTTAGGAAATCTTCTTGAAGCTGAGAAACTTTTAAAAGACGTCCACATAGAAAATGAAAATACCATTTTTATCCACGGAGTTTTATTTCTTTTAAAAGGAAATAAAGGAGAAAGCTACAATATTTTAAAGGACATAAACTGCGGGGATATTGATATAAACTTTATTGATTACTGCAAATATGCCCATGGATATATTTACTTTTGGAAAAAAGAATTTGAAAAATCCCTAAAAAGTATAAAAGATTTAAAAAATCCTAAATATCAAAAACATGTTCTTGTCATTGAAGGATTTGACTACTTTAATCTTGGCAAATATGACAAAGCCAGAGAATCCTTTGAAAAATTTATAGAAGGATACGGAACAATAGACAAAATATCAGATTACGTTATATATGGGCTTGCTTTAGTAGATATAAAAACAGGAAATTTTAAAAAGGCCCTTGATAAAGCTGGCGTTCTTGAAACTAGAAACAAACTCTTAGCCCAGAGTATATATATACAACTTGCTTCTGTATTTTCAGAAAAAGGAAAATTTGAAGACAGCTTTGCTCTCCTTCAAAAATCCCTTCAAATTTCCCCAGAATATAAGGATTTTCTAAAAAAGAAAGTTGCTATTGCCGCCTACAATACAGGAAAGTACAAATATGCATACATGCTCCTTAAAGATATTAATGAACCTTTATTTAAGCTGTATACAGCCTATGCCCTTTTAAAAATGGGAAAAGTCCGTGAAGCTGAAAAATATTTATTACTTGCTTACCAGACATCTGACAATCCAAAAATAAAGGAAGAAGCATTAAAGTACCTTGCTGATATATATTACTACTCAAATGAAGATAAGAAACTTTTAGAAACAATAAAAAAGATCTCCCAGTTTGACAAGAATTACGCAAAAAATCTTTTAGGTTGGTTTTTCTTTAAAAAAAAGCTGTACGACAAGGCTCTAATATCCTTTACAGATCTCTATATGAAGGCTGTTAGTGCCTTTAATAACAATGATTTAGAAACAGCAAAAAGTATTATCCAGAGATTAAATACAAGAAAGGCTAAATTTCTACTTGCCTATATTTATATGAAAAAAGGAGATATACAAAACGCCAGAACCGTTTTAGAAGATTTATCAAATGGAAATGATGATATAGCAAGAAAAGCTATGTATATGTATGCTTACTCCTTTTTTGCCCAGGGTGATTTTGAAAGAGCCATTATAGAATTCCAAAAGCTGATTGATAAATTCCCAGGTACAAAAGAAGCTGATAGGGCCCTTTTAAAAATGGCGAATGCTTATTTCAATTTAGGGGAAAGGGAAAAAGCCAGACAGATATACCAGGAATATATCAGCAAACATGCAAACACTCCAGAAGCAATAGATGCCGCCTATCAATTAGCTCTCCTTGAAATGAAAAGTAGTGGAAAAGACATAAAAAAACAACTTGAAACTTTTATAAAAAAATATCCTGAATATCCCTTTGTAAATCTACTTATTGTTCAGCTTGCAGATGCTTATGCGCAGGACAATGATTTCAAAAAAGCAGAAACGTTATATAAAAATGTTATAGAAAAGGATGTAGAGGAAAGCGAATACGCTCTGTACAAGTTAGCTTATATGAAATTTAAATATGGAAGAAAAGGAGAGGCAATTGTTCTTCTTAGAGAATATATAAAAAGATACCCTGAAGGGAAATATATTGTTCAGGTAAGGGATTTATTGGCGCAAGCCTTTGAAGCACTAGGAAAAACAGGTGATGCTATAGCTGTACTAAAAAAACTCCCCAAAACCCCTGAAAATCAGTTAAAACTGGCTATCTTGCTATTTAGAAATGGAGACTATACAGAAGCAAAAAGTTATTTTGAGGATCTATACAATAGATTTCCAAAAATGAGAAATGATATAGCCTACTACCTTGGGAAAATCCAGTATGAACTTGGCTATCTCCAAAACGCTTTAAAATACCTTAATGAAGCAGTCAGAGGCTCTGATTACCATAATATCGCAGAAAGCTATTATCTAATAGGTATGATTTATAAGCAGCAGGGGAGAATTGAAGATGCACTAAACAATATCATCAACGTTATATACCTTTATCCTGAAGCTAAAGATGTTGTCGTTAAGGCAAGAGTTGAGGCTGCAAAACTAATGAAGAAATTAGGTAGGAGATATGAAGCTGCATGTATACTTAAACCAGTCCTCAAAAAGAAGGATATTCCTTCATCCCTAAAAAGGGAAGCTTTAAAACTTAAGAAAGAACTGCCTGAATGTATGGAATAAGGAGGAAAAATATGGATTACATAGTTTCTATCTTTCAAAAAGGGGGACCACTTATGTATCCCCTACTTTTACTTGGGGTTTTATCTATTGCTTTTATTATTGAGCGTTTTTACTCTTTATCTTACAGAAGAATTATACCTATTAAGGAAATAGAAGCTATATTTTTATACTTGAAAGAGGGAAGATTTACAGAAGCAATAACTACAGCAAAGGTAAATCAGAGTCTTGCTACAAAAATAATTGCCAATATCCTTGAGTTTTACATGAATGACAGGAAAAAAAGGGAAGATTTAGAACTGGCAGCAGAGGAAGTAGCAAGGGTAGAAATACCAAAACTTGAGAATTATGTAAATTTACTGGGTGCAATTGCAGCAATATCTCCACTTTTAGGATTTTTAGGGACAGTTACAGGTATGATACAGGTATTTGAAGCCCTTTCTTTAGAAGGACTTTCAAATCCTTCTGTTTTATCATCAGGAATATCACAGGCGCTAATAACAACAGCTTTTGGTCTTACCATTGCAATTCCTTCTTTGGCAGCCTACTGGTATTTTCGCTCCAAACTATCTTCCATGGTTGCCCAGCTTGAAAATATAACAAATGAGCTTATATATCTGCTTTCTAAAGGTATAGAAAAACAATCATCCTATTGATGGAGAACAGTATGAATTTTAAAAAGTATATGAAAAGCGAAGATAAAGGATATATTGTTGATATGACAGCCCTTGTTGATATAGCCTTTATCATCATACTATTCCTGGGAATTGTAAGCACCTTAGCTCCTATTTCTTCTATAAATGTTGAACTGCCGACAGCAACAGCTGAAAAAACTTCTATAGAACCGGTTAAAATCTTTGTTGATAAAGATGGTAATTACTATTTCCAGGGAAAAAAAATATCAGACAAAGAGATTTTAAAACAACTTAAAGAAAACAATACAAAATCCCTTTCTATAGTTGCAGATAGAAGAGTTATATATGAAAAAGTAGTTCATCTTATGGATATTGCAAAACAGGCAGGTGTTGAACAGATAAATATAGCAACAAGAAGAGGAGGGTAATGGAAAAAAAAGAGGAATTTGTTATTGCAGGAAAAATTCACGGAACCCATGGTGTAAAAGGCGACCTAAAAATAGAAATATTTCCACCTAATTTTAAACTTCCTGATGTTATATATATAAAGGATAAGCAAGGTAACTTTATTCCCTTAGAAGTAGAAGCATTTTCCAGAAGAAAGGGCCTTATAAAATTCAAAGGATTTGATGATATAGACAAATCAAAAAAGATAAAACATCACTATTTTTATGTGAAAACCTCCCAGCTTCCAAAACTATCAAAAGATACATTTTACGAATATCAGCTTTTAGATATGGATGTAGTGTTTAAGGACAAAGTAATAGGGAAAATAGTGAAAGTTGATGATAGGCTTTCTAATGCATATCTGATAATAAAGTGTATAGATGACAAGATAAGACACCTTCCATTTATTAAGGAATTTGTAAAAGATGTAGATATAGAAAACAAAAAGATTACAGTTGATCTTCCTGAAGGGTGGTTTACCCTTTAATTTTTACGAAAAATGAATAAATTAACAGATTAAAACTACTTTTTGGAGGTAAAAGCCATTTTAAAGTTAGAGGTTCAAATACCTGCAGAAGCTTTTTTCAGCATTGTAGGAAACAAAGATGAAAACATTAAGTATTTTGAGGATACATTTGATGTAGATATATTTGCCAGAGGAACAAGTCTTATAGTAGAAGGTTCAGAAGAAAAGCTTGATCAGTTTGAACAGTTTATGGAAAAAATAGCCTCATACTTTGAATCTGGACATATTCTATCAGCTCAGGATGTTAGAAATCTAGCTTTAGGATTTAGAAACGAGCAGGAACTTACTAATAAGAAAGATAAAACATTTTTAAAAGACAGCGAAGCTATCCTTTTTACCCATAGGAAGAAACCTGTAATGGCAAAAACTCCAAGCCAGAAAGCTTATATAGAAACAATAAAGAAAAATGATATTACATTTGGGGTTGGTCCAGCGGGAACAGGGAAAACATATCTTGCAATGGCAATGGCAGTATCCTATCTAAAACAGCAAAAAGTAAACAGAATAATTCTGACAAGACCTGCAGTAGAAGCTGGAGAAAAATTAGGATTTCTGCCAGGAACCTTGACAGAAAAAGTAGACCCTTATCTAAGACCTCTATACGATGCCCTTTATGATATGGTAGATGCAGATAAGGTAAATGATATGCTTGAAAAAAACATTATAGAAATAGCTCCATTAGCATTTATGAGGGGTAGAACGTTAAATGACGCCTTTATTATCCTGGATGAAGCCCAAAACACAACCAGAGAGCAGATGAAAATGTTTTTAACGAGAATTGGTTTTGGATCAAAAGCTGTAATAACTGGAGATATAACCCAGATAGATCTGCCAAAGGCTTCCCAATCTGGTTTAGTAGAAGCATTAAAAGTTTTAGAAAATGTGCCAGGAATAGGAATAGCCTATTTTTCTGAAAAAGACGTTGTAAGACATCCTGTTGTACAGAGGATTATAAAGGCATATGACAAATACCAGCAAGAAAAGGAAGTTGAAAAATGAACAAAATCCTTATATCAAAGGAAGTGTACAGCAGGGAAATTACAAAACCGTTTATAAAAGACATTACAGAGAAAATATTAAAAGAACTTAATCTGGATAATGTTGAAATCAGCATAACCCTTACAGATGATAAAACCATTAAAGAGTTAAACAAAAAATGGAGGGGAAAGAACAAGGCAACAGATGTTCTTTCCTTTCCCCTTGATGAGTTAGACACTCCTCCTGGTTATAGGTATAGGCTACTTGGAGATGTGGTCATATCTATACCTTATGCCTTAAAACAGGCTAAAGAAATAGGTTTCTCTCCAAAGGAAGAGGTATTGAGACTTTTAATCCACGGAATTCTTCACCTTTTAGGATATGATCATGAAACCTCCCAAGAAGATGCCAGAGTAATGTTCTCCCTCCAGGAAAAAATTTTCTCAAAACTTTCACAGGAACTGTAAAAATTTTTTACAATTGTAAATTTTTTTGACACTACTTTAAAAATTCCGTTAATTCAGTTACTTACAAATATGATAAATATCACCTTATAAGGCAGTGTAAAACTTTTTTACAAATCTATTATTTGTAAATTATTACTACATTTATTAAAAATGTAAAAAATTTATACATCACAAGTATTTACAGTATGTAAAAAAGATTGGCACCTAAATTGCTTAATATAAAATATGAAATAGCAATAAAAAATTTTTAAGGAGGTTTAGTGTGATGAAACACAAACTACTAAAGAGTGCGCTGCTTGGGGCTGCAGCGTTAGGAGTAGTTAGTGCTGCTCAGGCTCATGGTAATTATGCTAAGTTTTTCTTTGACTTCCACGGAGCAAATGACACAATCACAGTTCCTTGTGAAGCAACAGATTATCTTGTAAAACAAGATGTTGAGTACAACTTAGATCCAAGTGTAGCATCTCCAATGGGAAATAACACAGGGGTGATTATTAAGTATGTTCCTGGCTCTAGGGTAAACAACCTTGATAATATCACTATTTTTTTAAAAAACGCTGTATTTGGAAATAATCTTAAGAAGTGTTGGTTAGTGTTCTACGAAGATAGAGGTGTTGGTGGTGGTGTTGATAGTGATGGTGATGGAACTCCAGATTACAGCTACGATGCAAATCATGATGGTGATAAAAATGATATGATCATCGTTGCTGAAACAAGAAGTGATGTACAAGGAAAAGCTTCAATACAACTAAATGCTGGAGATACTGGTCATGATATCCCAGAAGGATCCATTCTTTACTTATGGTGTGCTGAAGCAACTGAAACATTCCTTAATGATGTAAATAATGGTCCTGGGGATCCACCG